>JANXUB010000077.1 GCA_025352105.1 Burkholderiales bacterium
CGCCCCTCCTGTACTTGCTACGACGACGATATCGGGTCTCGGGATGGCGACCGTCGCCGACGCCGATTTGCTGCACGCTCTGGGTACTCGCATCGGTCTAGAGATCGCCCATGAAATCGGCGGTGAAGGTGCGGATGCAGTGCCGCTTGCGTTGTCATACACCGACAATGCAGGGCCGGCGATTGATCCACTTCAGGCGGGCATCGCGCATGCCATGGTGCTCGCTTGTGGCGCGGCGGGTGCGGCTTGCATTGAAACCAGCGCGCCTTATTCGTCGATACTTGGTGTGGCGCTGATCAGTAACCCCGCGACGGGGCGTATGGCGCGCGTTGAAATATTTCCAGAAGCGCTCAGCCATCTCGTGATGATTCAGGAAGCAACCAACAGCGCTTCGTTGCAGAAACAGGCGGTGATGTCGGCCAGCGCCGATGCCTTCTATCGGGTGACCTACCCAAGCTAGCCGCGGGTAGCGTTCAGCGTCGAGTCATCGGCACCGCTACCATTTGTTATGCGGGGCGCTCACGCTAACGAAGCGGGTGCCTGGCAGCCGCTTCAACTGCCAGAGCCCGTCGTTGACGGCGGCTCGGCAGCATCGGCCCGCCGGATGTCTCGCAACATGAACAGATACAGCCCCTCGACTTTCTCGCGGGCCCACGGTGTTTTTCTTAAAAATTTAAGGCTCGACGCGACGCTCGGATCGCTGGTGAAGCAGCGCACCGGAATGCGTTCTCCGAGCTCTGCCCAGCCGAAGTGCGCAACCAGCGCTTGGAGGATCGCCTCCAGCGTGAGTCCGTGCAGCGGGTTGCTGCGCTGACCGGGTAGCGCCGGCGGCGAGACGGGTAATGGCGTTGAAGTCATCGACGGATTTTGCCACCGTGCGGCTCAGTCGCAGCAGCGTGGGTGCCGAAGCGTCGAAACAGCTACGTGCCAGCCGCGTTTACCTGCACAATAATCACCACACGGCGGTTTTTGGCGCGTCCCTCGGCGCTGACATTGTCAGCAATCGGAGCGCCTGAGCCCAGCCCCTTTGCATCAATGCCCTGTGCAGGATAACCACCTTCGGCCAACACACGGGCGACAGCATCAGCGCGACGCTTTGACAACGCCATGTTGTACTCGCGAGTGCCAATGGTGTCGGTGTGGCCGCGCACGATGAGCGCGTCAATACCCAGCGCCATTAACTCGCGGGCAACACGTATCAGGTTGCCCTGCGCTTCGGTGCCGACGACATCGCTGTCGAATGGAAAAATCAGTGGGGCGGGAAGCGACAGGTGCCAGCCGTCATCGCGTGGCTCGAAATTCATCGACTTAAGCGACGCCTCAATGCGCTGGGCACGCGACAGCGTCGGGAGAGCGGCGACAGGTGCGGGCGCAGGCGGTGGCGATGCGCAGCCGGACAAGACCACAGCGCCTGCGACAATCGCGCCACAGGCCAGCGTAGAGAGCGCTCGCGCCGCGCGCGACGTAGTGTCAGTTTTCATGCGTTACCCCTCGTGAAGTCTCTTCGGAATTGACAACGTCGTGCACATATTTAATCCGGTTGCGACCGCTGGCTTTGGCCTCGTACATGGCGGCATCGACACGCGCCATGAGCTCGTTGGTGGACTGGCCATCCTCCGGATACACGCCGATGCCCATACTTGCGGTGCAGCTGATCGGCAGTGTGTGCACGTGATTGGCCGCATGCACCGCCTCGGCGAGTTTTTTGGCGACCGTGAGCGCGTCGGCACGGGTGCCGACGTCCGGCAGTAGCGCGACAAACTCGTCACCGCCCAAGCGGGCAAACGTATCGGTCGGACGAAGCTCGGATTTACAGCGGTGACTCATGGCTTTGAGAAAGGCGTCGCCGACGTGATGTCCGAGCTGATCGTTTAGCAATTTGAAATCATCAAGATCAAATTCGATCAGCGCGAAGGGCCGCGCATCACGGCTATGGCTATCAATCATTTGCGTGATGCGATCCAGCAGCAGCACCCGGTTCGCCGCGCCCGTCAGCGGGTCATAAAACGCCATCCGCGCCAGCTCTTTGTTGCGCTCCTCCACCTCCGAGGTTCGACGCTGAATCACCTGCAGCATGGCGTTGAAATCCTCGGACAAACGCTGCACTTCGAGCACCCGCGTCGGTGGAACGCGATGGGTGAACTCCTGGGTGTCCCGCACCTTGCGTGTGATCTCAGCGAAGCGTGTGAGCGGCATCGTCAGCATGCGCCCAATCGGCGTTGCAATCGCCGCCCAGATCAGCATCATGGACGCGAGCACAGCCGATCCCGACAGCACAAACCAGAGTAGAGCCTGCGACAGGTAATACTCGCGAATGGTGACTTCGGCATAGCCAAGCAAATCGCCTCGATTGACGACCGGGCTTCTCGCCGAAATCTCGGCAGCACCGCTGACCTGATCCATCCAGCCGACGCTCTTCATCTGTCTGACGCTGACACCGTAGCCCGGATGTGTGAGCGTTGCGAGCACGCTTCCTGACGCATCCACCAGTCGCGCACTCAGCACCGCGTCAGAGCTTGCCAGCGCCGCCAGCGCCTCGCGACCGCGCTCAGCATCCTTCAGCACCAGCGGCACGTCCGCGCTCGCCGCGACCAGTTCGGCAATCGTGTTGGCGCGCTGCTGCGCGGCGCTGCGGGCGAGAAACGCGGCCACCGCAACCATCACCAGCATGGTCAGCAAAACGGCAATCGCCGCCGTAATGACAACGACACGACTGATCTGGATTGAAATCGATACTGGCCGCTTTACCCGCATGGCACGCTCCCCTACCCCGCTTTGTTCGCGCGCGGCGGAGGTGAGCGTAGCAGTTGTGAGTCCACCCGAAAACCTGCGCGGGCAAGCGCGTCGAGATTAAGCCGATAAGTCTCAACGCCAGTCGTCGCATTTTTGACCAGACAGATTGCGCCACCCAGATCACAAAATTGCGCACCGTGACCGACGGTAAGAATCGGCAGCGCCTTCGAAGGGGACACGTTAATCACCTGATTGATAATTTTCAGCGCAGGCACCCAGTGCTGCTCATCGCTCGACAGCGCCGTATAAACGTGACATCCAGTGAGGTCGCGCGGATGTACGACGCGGCGAAGCTTCAACTTCAAGCCGCGAATTTGCCGTCCTTCGAGTTCCAAGGCCGGTGCGTCGTGTTGCTGACACACGGTGAGCGTGGCGTCGGGGGCTTGCGTCGGCCAGTCGACGAATCGAACGAAGGCGGTCACCCATTCCTCATGCGACAGAGCCGCCGCAGACGTCGACATCAGCGAAACAACGACAGCTTGAAGTACGAATCGCAGAACAATGGTCAAAGCGCGGAACATGCTTTCATTGTGTGTGAACCGCCAGCGTTTGTCGCCTACCTACCAAGTTGGGAGCGGGTTGGGATGACAACGCAGGCTCATTCGATAAAACAGCAACTTTCCCCTGAAACCCCCAGTGCATTGGGGAAAGCTTACCATTTACTGCGTAAGTCGACTTTTGTACTAATTGACCCGTAACCCTACCAAGATAGCCATTTCCGCTGTTAGCTGTATAACAAAAACCTTCGACCAACGCTTTCGCCACGCGCTCAAAAAATTGGATCTCAACGGCTAACTCACGGGCTAACGCACAGAAATAAGCGGCATCAGTAGCGACGACGGCAAAACAAGCCGATTATCGTGGCATGGATTGTTACGAAACAGCATGAAGGCTAGCCCACCGCATGAGCACCGCAGCTTCGCGTTCTCGGCTTATGCCTATTTTCAGAGTCGTCTTACCAGCTTCGGGGAGCTTTTCCCACCACGCCAGCGTGTCGTCCACCGTCCCGGCCAGCGGACGATACGTGAGATACGTGAGATACGTGAGATACGTCAGATACGTCAGATACGTGAGGCCAGCGCTCATCGCGCGCTCGTTGCTGCGACGGTCCGCGCCTGCCGTCTCGCCCTCTTCTGGATTCCAAACCGACGAGAGCCGGCATTTCGGGCCTGACATGACGCTAGTGCCTCGACACGCAAATTTTGAAACGTAAAAGCACCGCCTTTGCGCGCCATGCGTCGTCGCAAATGCTCACAATAGCTCGCTATTGTTGTGCTTTGCGCCTAGCCTGACACGCAAATTCGGCACTTTTCTTGTTCCAAAATTTACGTGCCGAGACACTAGTGCAATTCAATCAACGTCGCGTGATTGCCCGCCACCGGCCACGCCCGAGCGGCGATCCGTTCGCCGTTGAATTCGGCAACCACTCTGCGTTCGGCATCGCTCGCCAACGACACCTTCGCAGTCGACGCACCCGCCACGCCAACAACGACGCCAGCCAGCGGTTTGCCGTCGAGGGACATCACGTCGCGACCCAAACCAAAGTACCCGCGTGGCCTCGTCAACGTCACCACGGAGGCAGCACTGCGGTCCGCATGCGCGACGCGCGCGGGGCGCATATGAATCACGCTTGATGAACGCGGAAATGGCGAGCGATAAATGTGCGTCGTCGCATATCCATCGGCGCTGATTACAAACTCGTAGGCTGCATCCGGACTTCCACTAAAGGGCCCCCACGCGCCGTCAGAGCCGGTCGTTTTGCGATGAGCCGCAGGCCCCATCCGCTCGCCGTCCGCATTGACTGAAAACACTTCCACCGTCGCCCCCGCGAGGGGCACATTCGTTACAAAATCGCCGATACCAGCGATGCCGAGTGCGTTGATTTTTCCGCTCAGAACCACAACTTTTTCTGGCGGAATTGATCTCGTTTGCGGCGCTTTACCCGTGATGAATTGCCACATTGCGACGAACGCATCGGCATGAAATGATGTCTCGCGATGATCGCGGGCGGGGAGCACGACATTGGTCGCCCCCTTAAGCGCAGGAGCATCAAAGTTCACGGCCGTCGGCGTCCCTTTGATCCCGAGCCACGCGCCATCCGGTTGCGCAAATTTGTCATTGTTGTCCGAGCGCAGCGTCAGCCATTTCACCGGGCCAACGACTTCATCACCCGCCGAATTTTTAGGTGCGTTCAGTCGTTTCAAAAACGCGCCGTTACCGAAAAATTCGCTGCCCTCGCTATTCGGGCGTTTGTCGTTCGCCCACACGCCATGATTGGGTACGCCGCCCAGAATCGCGTGCGAAACAAAAGCTTCGCCACCCATGTTCTGAACATAGTTTCGGATGGCGTACCCGCCCCGGCTATTGCCAATCAGAATCACTTTTTCGGCACCGGTGACTCTGCGTACAGTGGCGACTTCATCGGCCAAAAACTGTGCATGCTCCGTCGTTGAGCTTCGCCCCGCCTGCGGTTTGGCATCGTCGTCGCGCGAGTTCGGATACGGCACATCAATCGCATGCAATCGGCTGCGTGGCCAGCCATTGGATTCGAAGCGCCATAGGGTCGTATGCCACAGCGCTGCGGTGTCGCCATTGCCGTGGACGAAAACGACAGGTGGATAGTCTTCAGTCGGTGCGGCGATTTTGTCGGTCGGCACTAGCGTGCAAGCACCGAGGACAAGGGACAGCACCGTCGCGGCGGCGAAACATATCGAGCGAAGCATAAAAAATTCGTCCTTAGAGGAAGCATTGCGGCCATTTTGCCTCGCAATTCGATGGAGCGACCGCTTGCAGAAAAGCGCCCCTACAGTTGCTTACAAATTTGACAACCGCTGCCATGTGTTCAAGCCTACATTCGAAGGTTGGTAAATTGATCCATTCAATCAATGTTCACAAAGCGGCTAACTTAACAATGAAATTGAACGTGACCCTTCACGCTTACTTACAACATCTTCGCGCTGGGTCGTACCGAGTGGGCGTCGCCCTAATGCTTCTGAGTTCAGCAGCGACGGGCTTAAGCGCCACAGCCGCAACACCGGGACTCGCCCCGCTCGGTCTGGTCACCGCAACCGAGTACTACTACACGCCGCTTGATTACTACTTCATTACCTCGCGCGACAGCGACAAAGCGGCGCTCGACGGCATTAGCGGCTGGACACGCACAGGGCGCTCGTTTGGCGCGTTCTCGGCACCCATCGCCGGAACCGCTGGACTCACGCGTTACTACTACGACAAAGTCGCAGTCAAAGCAACGCGCGGAAGCCATTTCTACACAGTGCTGGACAGTGATCGCAACGCCCTCGCTGCGCTAAACCCGACCAATTCGCCTGCTGCTGCGCTGCCGTACTTCGAGGGCAACGACTCGTTCGCGTACCCCCCCATCGCTTCCGGCGCGAGCGGTAGCTGTCCGACCGGAACGCAAACGGTTTACCGCGTGTTTCGTGGCAATGCAAAATTCCCGGACAATCCCAATCACCGATTCACCACCGACTCCGCGCTGTACCAACAGTTCGTCGGGCTCGGCTGGGATGCTGAAGGCGTGAATTTTTGCGTGCCCACGGTCGTGGCCGACGCAAGCGGCTGTCCGCATAGCGCTTACTTCCCCGATGTCAGTTCACGTAATTTCTACATCGACAAAAATCTCGATGGCAAGACCAGCTGGGACGCGAACGCCACGTTGCAACCCGCCGTCAGCGTTAGCTGCACCAATGGCGTCGTGAGTGTTGCTAGCAACGGTGTGCCGAATTTTGATTCGGTGGGCATTGGACTCGGCGGCACAACCGTGGCGTATCAAACCAACGCTCGTACATGGCGTTTCCCGCAGCAGCCGTTAGTCGCGGCAACCCCAACCGAGCTGCGCAATGTGCTCGGCGCAATTGCGGTGATGATTAATGGCGTACAGATTTACGGGCCTGTCGAGTCCCCGGCCGACAACTACGCGGATCCGTTCAAGGCAGGCCTTACCAACTACTGCGGCGGGCATGTGACGCAGTACCACTATCACGCGTTTCCAGAGTGCTTCTTCAACCAGAAGACACTCGCGGACACCACGACGTTCCTGCCCGCGAAAACACCGGGCGTGGTGCTGGGTTACGGTTTTGACGGCTTCCCGATTCTGGCTCCCTACGAATATTGCAGCAATAGCAGCGACGCCAGTTGCGTCAATGGCGTGCGCGAAATAAAAAGCGCCTATCGCTACACCGGCTCCGGTGCCTACACAACGGAGTCCGCGTTCGACAACAACGTGTTCGTGTCTGGCTACAACGGCAGCACATTGGATCGCTGCAACGGCAAGACCGATAGCAATGGCGGTTACGCGTACTACGCGACACGGCAGTTTCCGTACTATCTGGCCTGTTATTCGGGCACGGCAACGCGGCAGTAGCAATGGGCTCTCGATCAAGCGGGCGGCGGCTGGCGCTAACGCTCTTTGGCTGCGTCCTGTTCACGGCGACGGCTGCCGTTGCGGCACCGCCTGACCACGTCCATGTGAAAGTAGAGATAGTCGTACCGCGAGCAGAAACCAGTGGCGCCGGTGACGCGCTGGGACTCTATGCAGTGCAATTGCTGCCCTGCGCAGGTTCGGCGCAAAGCTCGACGCAATCAAGCGTACTGAATCGGCTTTGGGCAAGCGCGCTGGTCGCTGGCGATCGTTTGCTCGGTGTGCTCGTCAGCACCGCGCACGCCAATCATCGTGAGCGCTTCGACGGTCCGGCGGCTGCTGAGTTTGGCAAGCGCGTGCCGCTGGATCGCGCTGCTACGACAACGGTTGGCACGCTGATCGCGCCACTGGGGACGTACTGCAAGGTCGGCCTGGTGCTGGCGCGATTGCCCAGTCACGGCAAAGATGCAGCGCTGCCGTTCGCGCTACGCTTATCGAACCCAGCAGGTCAGGTGCTTTTGATCGAGCATCGGGAAGACCTTGAAATACCGCTGACAAAGCCCTGGAACGCCAGTGCTTCAGCGACCAAATTGACTGTGATCCTGCTGCCGGGGCGCGCACTTCAAGCGCTCGGCCTGCCAAACATGGAGGAAGGCGAGCGCATGCAGCGCGCTGTGGTGAGTTTCGCGAAAGAAGCAACCGCGTCGATCCATTTCCGGTGAAGCGGCGCGACTGAGCCGCTGTCTTCGGCGCTAGTAGCCCGCTGCCAACCCCGTATTCCGACGCGGATCATTGGCACCGTAAAAGCGATTGTTGCCCACCGGCTTCCCGCCTAAAGAAGGCGCACCGACGAGGATCGCTGCGAGGTGATTGGGCGACTGCGGAGCGCCAATTTTATGGCCCATCGCTTCGAGTAATTTGCGGGTATCGGGGCTGATGCCAAAGGTGTCCATGTTGGTCGTCTCGGGCAGCCACTGCTGGTGGAATCGCGGTGCATCCACGGCCTCCTGCACGTTCATGCCGTAATCGATCACGTTGAGCAAGGTGTGCAGCACAGCCGTGATGATGCGGCTGCCGCCGGGAGTGCCAACCACCATGACGGGCTTGCCATCTTTGGTCACAATCGTCGGGCTCATGGAGCTGAGCGGGCGCTTGCCCGGTGCGATGGCGTTGGCCTCGCCTTGCACTAAACCGTAAAGATTCGGCACGCCGATCTTGACCGTGAAATCGTCCATCTCGTTGTTCAAGAGAACGCCAGTTTTGGCGGCGGTGACTTTCGCGCCGAACCAGTCGTTCAGGGTGTAGGTGACGGCGACTGCGTTGCCCCATTTGTCTACTATGGAATAGTGCGTGGTGTTGCTGCCTTCATGCGGCTCAACGCCGGGTTTGATCGCCTGTGACACGCCTGCTTTCGCCGGATCAATCGCTGCGCGAATCTTTGCGGCATAGGCCTTGTCGAGCAGTCGATCAACCGGGTTCTTCACAAATTCAGGATCACCGAGATAGCTGTTGCGGTCGACGTAGGCATGGCGCATGGCCTCAATCTGATAGTGCACCGCCTGTGCCGAACGGAAGCCCAGATCTTTCAGCGGATAGCCTTCAAGCACGTTCAAAATTTCGCAGATGATCACGCCGCCCGAGCTGGGCGGCGGTGCCGAGACGATACCGAAGCCGCGATAGTCGCATTCCACAGGCTTCATCTCGCGTGCCTTGTACTGATCGAGATCGGCCTGCGTGATGATGCCCTTGCCCGCTTGACTTGACGCCACAATCGCAGCACCGACCGCGCCTTTGTAGAAACCGTCTTCGCCTTTCGCGCTGATCAGCCGCAGCGTTTTCGCGAGATCCTTCTGCACAAGCTTTTGACCGGGCTCGAAGGCATCGCCCTTGTTCAAAAAAATCGCAGCGGTCGCGGGATCAAGCTTGAATTTGTCGGTTCCCGTGCGCAGCATATCGACATCACCCTGCTCCAGGATGAATCCCCCCCGCGCATACTTGATCGACGGCGCGATCAAAGCCGCACGCTTCATGGTGCCGTACTTCACGCGCGCCATTTCCAGCCCAGACACCGTGCCCGGAACGCCGACCGCGAGGTGACCGGCAGTACTCGCGCCCTTAATCACGTTGCCGTCTTTGTCGAGATACATGTTGGCCGTGGCAGCGAGCGGCGCTTTTTCCCGGAAGTCGAAGAATGTCTTGCGCCCGTCGGCGAGCTGGATCGTCATGAAGCCGCCGCCGGCCAGATTTCCTGCGGCTGGATAAACCACGGCGAGCGCGTAGCCCACGGCAACCGCAGCATCGATGGCGTTGCCTCCTTGTTTCAGAACATCGACGCCGACCTTTGTCGCGAGATGTTGCGCCGTGACGACCATGCCATTTTCGGCGGCGACGGGTGCGACCGAGGCGGCGTTTGCAGAGTGCATGCAAAGCGCAATGCCCGCAATTAAGCTCGACCGAATCGTCGCCTGTAGCGATAGTTGGCGCATGATGAAATCCTCCTTGTTTATTGTGTGCAACGCTTAGTTGTCGATGTCGATTATTGCAAGTTGGTCCGGCGCGATGGCTGACGAGTCCATTTGTGCGAATCCGCGCACCAACTGTCTTTCGCTGCCTGTAACAATATCCGCACATCTCGTCTCGCCCTATCCATCGAATCAGTCAAGTAAATGAAAACCATTTCTTTCGAACGCCTCCAGCAATTCATCACCAACGCTTTCTTGAGCCTTGGCATGCCTGACGCTGATGCGCAGACAATGGGAGCGCTCATGGCCGACGCCGATCTACAGGGCTCGGACGGGCATGGCGTGATTCGAATGGTGCCCTACACGCGGCGGATTCGGGCGGGCGGCGTGAATGTGCGACCGCAGATCAAAATCGTGCAGGAACGCGCGGGTATGGCGCTCGTCGATGGCGACAACGGTATGGGCCATCTGGTCATGAAACGTGCGGCGGAAATTGCGGTCGAGAAGGCACGTGCGACGGGTATCGCGTGGGTCGGCTCGCAGTGGAGCAATCACGCCGGGCCAGCATCGCTGTATGCACGTATGGCGCTGCCGCACGACATGATTGGTCTGTATTTCGCCGTCGGCAACGCCAATCATTTACCGCCGTGGGGCGGGCTCGATATGTTGCTGTCGACTAATCCGATCGCGGTGGCCGTGCCGTCTGCAAACGCGGGGCCCATCGTGCTTGACATGGCAACCACCGTCGCCGCGTACGGTAAGGTGAAAGCGAAAGCGCAGCGCGGCGAGATGATGCCCGAGGGCTGGATGATTGATCGCAGCGGGCAGCCGTTGCTTGATCCCAAGCGCGCCGAAGAAGGATTTTTGATGCCGATTGGCGGCTACAAAGGCTACGGCCTATCGCTCATTGTCGGTTTGCTTGCGGGCACCTTGAATGGCGCGGCAATGGGCAAGGAGGTGATCGATTTCAATCACGATGACACCACCGCGACCAACACCGGTCAGGCAATTTGCATGATTGATATTTCGGCGTTTGGCGACGTGGATGCGTTCAAGGCGCGCGTCGATACGCTCGCCACCGACTTGCGTGCGAGCGAGCGCATGTCAGGTGTGGAGCGCATCTGGGTGCCCGGCGAACAGAGCGAAGCGCGGCGAGTGCGCTATGCGGCTGAAGGCATTCCGATCGCGCCCGCGCTTTGGACTCAGCTTGACACGCTGGCGACGGAGTTGGGGATAGCTCCGCTGGGTGATTAAGCGTTATCGGCCCCGCGTCACAACATCCACTCAATCGCAATCGCAATCAATCCACACGAACCCCATGAGGAGCCGCTAGTGCCCAATTCCACAACCCAGATAATTCAGCCATTCGCGCTCACCGCCGCTTGTCTGTTTCTCGCATTGCCGTTCGCACAAACCGCTGCGCAAACCACCTATCCAACCAAGCCGATCCGCATGATTGTGCCGCTCGCCGCAGGCAGCGCGGTTGACAACGCGGCACGCATCGTGACCCAGAAGATGGCGCAAAACATGGGCCAGAGCATCGTCATCGAAAACATCGCGGGCGCGGCCGGAGCCATTGGCGCTGATCGTGTCGCGAAGTCCGCGCCCGACGGCTACACCATCGGCGGTTTCAACGACAGCATCATGACCATGCTGCCAAATCTGCAAAGCAAAATGGGCTGGGATATCGTCAAGGATTTCGAGCCGGTTTCGTTGGTCGCCACCGTCGAGTGGGGCCTCGTCGTAAACAACGATGCGCCGTTTCGCAGCGCAGGCGACGTGATTGCGGCGGCCAAAGCGGCACCGGGCAAGCTCAACTACGGCTCCGGCGGCAACGGCAGCCCGCAACACATCGCCGCTGCGCTCTTCGGCTCAAGCGCGGGTATCCAGATGACACATGTGCCGTACAAGGGCGCGACACAAGCGGCGGTGGGCGTCGCAGGTGGTGATGTGCCGATGGCGTTTCAGGGGTTGGCCACGGTGAACTCGCTCATCAAGGCGGGCAAGCTGCGCCTCATCGGCGTCACGACCCCAAAGCCGCTCGCTCAATTTCCGGATGTGCCAACGGTGAGCACGTCGGGCCTGCCGGGTTTCGAATTCAATTCGTGGTTTGCTGTGATGGCCCCCTCAGGCACGCCAAAGGAAATCGTCAGCCGCCTCAACGCCGAAATCGTCAAGGCCCTGGCCGACCCGGACGTGCGCGCAAACCTCATTGCGCAAGGCCTGACGCCACGTGGATCAAGCGCAGCAGAACTCGGAGCGGCAACGAATGATCAGCTGGCGAGGTATGCGCGTCTGATCAAGCAGGCTGGAATTACTGCCGAGTGAGGGCGCGGTCGATACGCTAAATCCGCGCTCATGCCATACTCCGCGCCATGAAAAATAAGCCTATTGAGGTGCAGCACTTTACGCTGCGCGACGAATTTATCGAACTGCACAATCTGTTCAAAGTGCTGGGCATTGCTGGCAGCGGTGCCGAAGGCAAAGTGCTGGTCGCATCGGGGAACGTGACGGTCGACGGCGTACTGGAACTTCGCAAAAGCGCAAAGATTCGCGCCGGACAGCTCGTGAAATTACCAGGCACGACGATTAACGTGCATGCGCCCGATCCGGCAGAAGCGGCCGCGCATGCTGAACGCGTTGCGGCGGCGGAAGTCGCGATGCGTGCGGTCAACGTGCTGAAAGCGGCAAAGGCGAAGGTTTCTGCCGAAGCGACGGGCACGGGAGCGAAGGGAACTCAGGCGAACAAGACCAAGCGCGTCGATTCGCCGTTTTCAGCGCCGATTCGCCGTAAGCGCGGCGTGGTGAAGTAAGTCCATCGATTTTCAACAGCATCAGCTTTTGGCTAAACCGCAGCAATTGCTTGGGCTCAAGCCAAATATCAGTAAAAGTCGACAACCGCATAAAATCTGGTGTAGCCCAATAGAAACAGCGGTTTCATTAAAAAAGCTGATAGCGGCGGGCCATTTGTTTCAGGCAACCGCCGAGCGGTCAGACGACGATAAAACTGTGTGTCAACCGCATCCTATTTTCAGCGCGAGCAGCAGAGGAAACACAAGATGACGAGCTTTACTCAAGTCGAACTATTCACTGATTCTGATGGTCGCGCAAAATTTCGCGAGCACGAGATCATGCTCTCTGAAGGCACGTCGCAATCGATGCTTTCGGCCGTCATGCCGGCGAGCGGCTGTCAGGTTCGGCACAGTCCAATCGGCTTTCGCAGCGCCTGGCATTGTTCGCCGAAAGCACAATGGGTGTTCATTCTCGGCGGTCAAATGGAGATTGGTTTGCAGGACGGCAGCTCGCGAATTTTCAGCGCTGGGCAGCACTTTTATTCCGCCGACACATTGCCCGAGGGCGCGAGCTTTGATGCCACCGTGCATGGGCATTGGAGCCGTCAGGTGGGCAATGACGCACTGGTCACACTGTTCGTGAAAGTCTAGCGAGTGGCAATCAAATCGACCATTTTCAAAGGCAGCCTCAACATATCCGACATGGATCGCGGCTACTACGCCGACCACGCCCTAACGCTGGCGCGACACCCGTCTGAAACCAGCGAGCGCATGATGGTGCGCGTGCTCGCGTTCGCTCTATACGCAAGCGAGCGACTGGAGTTCGGGAAGGGTATTTCGAGCGACGACGAACCCGCGTTGTGGGAACACGATTTGACCGGCGGCATCATTCGCTGGATTGAAGTGGGTCTGCCTGAGGAGCGTCTGTTGCGCCGCGCTTGCGGACGCTCGGACGAGGTCGTGCTGCTCGCGTACGGCGGTGGAAAAACGGTCGATGCCTGGTGGCAGGCGAACAAGGACGCGCTGGCGAAACAGGACAAGCTGACCATCAAGGCCGTTGACTCCCGAAGCAGCAAAGCGCTCTCCGCGATGGCCGAACGCGGCATGGAATTGCAATGCATGATTCAGGACGGCGAGATATGGATGTCGGACGCCACGGAGCGCGTGTTGATTGAAGTTTTGACATTGATGCCGACGCCGTAGCCGTCGTTTTTTGAAAGGCAATGCGCCATGTCAAATGCTGAAGCACTCCGCGCCAAGTTGATCCGCAGTTTCCTGACGCAGGACGCGGCATGGGAGATCATGGATCGCGCGCCGCACTACGACGGCGTCGCCAGCAAGCGTCTGGCGCGCGACACGGCAGCAAAACAGATGGGCCTGTCGGTGGACATCGTGCCGCCCGGCAAGCGCGCCTGCCCGTATCACTTTCACTATGTCGAAGAGGAGATGTTCATCGTCCTCGAAGGCTCCGGCACGCTGCGCGTGGCAGGGGAGATGTTGCCGATTTCAGCCGGGGATGTGATGTTCATTCCGGCAGGGCCCGAGTACCCGCATCAGATCATCAACACCTCCGACGCGCCCCTGAAATACCTCTCGGCCAGCACCCAAGCCGCGACTGAAATCTGCGAGTATCCCGATTCGGAAAAGTATGGTGTGTTCACCGACAAGAAGCCAGACACGCTGATGCAGGGACGTCGAATGCATCGGCAGAAAGATGATCTGGATTACTGGGACGGTGAGCCGTAATTTTTGGACGGTGAGCCGTAATTTTTGGACGGCGAGCCGTGACGTGGCTGGCTACTCCAGCTTGATTCCCGTCTCTTTCGCCAATTGCACCCATTTCGCCGTGTCGGCGCGCAAAAATTCCGCGAGTTGCGTTGACGTCATGGGGCGCGGTTCCGCGCCTTGTGCCATCAGGCGTTCACGGATTTCCGGGATGGCCAGCGCTTTGGCAAATTCAGTGTTGAGTTTTGCGATAACGTCGGTCGGTGTATTGGCTGAAGCGAGCAAGCCCTGCCATGAACCCGTAACGAATCCGGGGTAGCCGGATTCGGCGACGGTTGGCACATCGGGCAGCGTTGCCCAGCGCTTTTCGCTGGACACGGCGAGCACACGCAGCTGATTGCTCTTGACCATCGGCAGCGTGGCGAGCATGCCATTGAACATGACTTGCGCGTGACCGGCGACCACATCGGTCAGCGCTTGTGCGCCCCCTTTGTAGGGCACAAACACCCATTCCACGCCCGCACGTTTGGCGAACAGCGCGCCCGCGAGATGCGGCGCGCTGCCTGCACCCACGGTCGCGACACTAAAGCCGCCTGCCTTGGCTTTGGACGCGGTCACGAGTTCTGCCAAGGATTTTGCGGGCAACGCAGGGTTGACGACGGCAAGGTGTGGCGAATACGCAATCATGGTGATCGGTGTGAAATCTTTTGCGCTATCAAACGGCAGTTTTGCACCGAGCGCAGGCGCACTGGTCAGGCCACCAACGTCGGTGAGCAACAGGGTCAAGCCATCCGGCGCAGATTTGGCGACGAGGTCGCTGCCGAGGACGCCATTGGCACCCGGTTTGTTGTCGACGACAACGGTTGCGCCGAGCGCTTCGCCGACTTTGCCGGACAAGGCGCGCGCAAGGATGTCGGACGTGCCGCCCGGCGCGTAGGGCACGATGATGCGGATGGTTTTGCCGGTAAAGTTTTGTGCCGAAACGACACCAATCGATAGCAAGGCTGCGGCAACAGTTGCGAGTGATCGTACGAGTAAATGCATAAATCCTCCCAAAGGTGGGCTGGATATTACACGTCATACGTCTAGAAGGATTTGCAGCGGTTATCGTGTGGATTCGACGCACATCGAACCAGAGATTGCGCCACGCCAACTACAGGCGGCTCGGCTGGAAGCCAAGCCGCGAGCGGGCCTCTGCGGCCCGCCCTGTTTTATCGGCTCTGAACTACGCAGCCTTCTTGACCAGGCCTTCGGCGGCGAGGGTTTCCTGCACCGACGAACGCGCGGCCATGCGGGCCATGAACGCACCGACGTTCTTGAACGACGACAGGTCGAGCCCGACGTGGGCCGCCCAGCTGGTGACGGTGAACAGATACGCATCGGCCACGCTGAACGCGTCGCCCATTGTGTAGTTCTTGCCCGTCAACCACTTGTCGACCAGCGCGTACTTCGTGGTCAAGCTTTGCTTGGTGATGACTTTGTATTCCTCCGGTGTGGTCGGACGGAACAGCGGGCCATAGCTTTTGTGCAGCTCGCTGGTGATGAAGTTCAACCACTCCTGCAGGCGGTACCGCGCCATCGTGCCGTTCGCGGGCGCGAGATTCTTGGCGGGCACCTGATCGGCGACGTATTGCACGATGGCGGGGCCTTCGGTCAGGCGCTCACCGCTGTCGAGCTCCAGCACAGGCACGGAGCCTTTGTCGTTGATCGAGTAGAAGTCAGTGCCGTCGTCGAGCTGATGCGTTTTGGTGCTGGCGCGAACCAGATCAAATGGCAGGCCAGATTCGCGCAGGACGATATGGGGCGCCATCGAACAGGCACCGTTGCTGAAATAGAGCTTCATAGCGAGGAATAAGGAATTGGTCGAGACTGGATTTTCCTCCATCTGCGGATCAGACCATCGAACGCTGTGCCGACTTTGGCGTAGCCTGCGTTTCGAGCAGGAACTGAACCGCCTCGGCAGGTTGCTTTGGCTCGCCGTCCTTGCGCCACGCGTCGTATCTGGCTTTCGCTTCAGCGCCGTAGCGTTTGTAGATGAAGTAGCCAATGGCTGCGAGCACGCCAACGACGAACAGCAATTTGGCAACGCGGGCCCACGCCACGATCACGTTGATCCCCATGCCGAACGCGACCCATTTCACCCACCAGTTGCCGGGCGACACCATCCAGTTGATGAACAGGCAGAGACCGACGACAAAGATAAAGTTGAGCGGAGCGGTAATCGCGCGGGTCAGCGTTGAGACTGGGCTTGTGACGAAGCGAAGCGGATTCATGATTTCGGTTCCCCGAGATGACTGCAACAGTGCAGTGGGATGAATTCTGCTGATCCGTTAGTTGCTGTGAAGCGGCGTGCGACGAATGGACCAGCGTCGTCGCCAGTTGCAGCGCGCTTTCGTGAACGGCGACCGCAGCCGCACCAAATCGAAGGGCTGCCCGCGCTTTCGTCGCTTTCGTCGCTTTCGTCGCTTTCGTCGCCGACATAAGTGCGTCAGGGATCGTGAAGTATTTGCGACGCCTGCTACCGCAACCGGATGACGCCTTCGCCTAACGCCACCACGCGTCCGCCAACGCGAACGCGAACGCGTTTGTCCGCCGTCAGCGAGAGCTGCAACACGTTCAGCCGATTGATGAATTCGCCCTGCGTCACCGTGAACCGCGACGGCGTGGCTTCACCCGCGTCCAGCAGAAAGCCGCCGAGGTTGGCGCACGCGGAACCTGTGCCGGGATCTTCAGTCAGGCCGCCATCTTTCGGGAAGAAAAAGCGCACCTGAAACCGATCCGGCGCGATACGGGCGACGATCTGTACCGCGTATCGCCCTTGCCTGGTTTGAGCGCGCTCGGAAAGCAGGAGCGCGCTGGGCTTGACGCGAGCGAGCGAGTCTACTGAGGCGACGGGCACGATCAACTGTTCACTGCCGCAGTCAACAAAGCGACCGGCTGCAACGCCGATCAAATCGGGCGCGTCCAGACCCAACATTTCTGCCGTATCCGCTGGAGACAGCCCGATCTCGCGGCTGCTGTGCGGGTTCGCGGTGAACGTCCACGCACCGTTTGCCTGCTCGACCGGGATGTCGCCGACGTTGAGCATGAGCGTCGCGGCGTTCCCCGTACATCCGGAAAGCCCAAGCACATTGGCGACAAACGCGGTGCCAATGGTCGGGTGGCCCGCGAATGGCATCTCGAAGGCAGGCGCAAAAATGCGAACCTGCGGATGCTGATTTTCGCGCGGCAGGATGAAGGTCGTTTCCGACAGATTAAACTGCGCCGCCAGCGCCTGCATTTCAGCATCGCTCATGCCGTGCGCGTTCTGGAACACGCAGAGCGGGTTGCCGCCAAACAGGGAATTGTCTGATTCGACGAAGACGTTGACGAGCTGGTATCGAAAAGTGCGCATGGTGGGATTGTCTGACCGTACAAATAAGTGGCTATGATCGTACATCGTAACTGCCTCGCCACTGGTCGGGCGCCAACCATTCGACTGATGTCCTCTCATCCTGAAACCGACAGCCTCTTCGACTTGCTCCTGATTGGCGCCTATCGATCAACACTGGACGGTCGTCAGGTGCGCACTAACCTCGCGCTTGCAAGGCTCAACGGGTACGAGAGCGAAGCCGAATCGATTGCGGAAATGCAGGATCTGAGCCAGTGGTACGTCGACCCGTCGCGGCGAAACACGTTTCTGACGCAAATACGCGAGCGCGGGTACGTCACCCATTTCGTCTCCGAGGTCTACCAGCACAAAACGCGAAAACGCATCTGGGTCTCCGAAACCGCGCATGCCATTCGCAGTGCAGACGGGGACATACTCATGCTCGAAGGCACGGTCGAGGACATTACCGAACGCCTGCGCACTGAGCAGCTTCTGCGCGAGAGCGAACGCAGATTTCGCGCCTTGACCGAGTGCGCGCAAGTCGCCACAGCGATTGTCGAAGCTGATGGACGTGTGCTTTACGCGAGCGCCAGTGTCTGGCCGCTATTTGGCGTGTCCCCGGAGGCGCTAGTCGGCAGAAACCTGTTTGACAGCATGCATGAGGACGATCTGGCCGAGCATCGGGCAGAGCTCTACAGCGTGACGCAGCACAAAAACACGGGCCGCGAAAGCATCGCGCGCCACCGACATAGCGACGGCACCTATCGCTGCATCGCGTCGGTCGCCAACGACTGCTCGGATGACCCGGCCGTGGGCGGCATTGTGGTGAACTGGCGCGATGTGACCGAGCGCATGCGGGATCAGGAACAGCTGAAAACTCTGGCGAGGACCGACGCGCTGACCGGGCTCAATAACCGGATGCAGTTTGAGCAAGAGTGCGAGGCGCGGCTGACCAGCGGCGCTCCGGCGGCGGAGCGATTTGCGATGCTTTTTATCGATCTGAATCGCTTCAAGCTGGTCAATGATACGCACGGTCATCGCGTCGGCGACGCTGTGTTGCGAGAGGCTGCGCAGCGGTTGCGGGCTGTCGCTACGCCGGAAGATACGCTGGCTCGCCTGGGCGGTGATGAGTTTGGGTTGATGATGCCGGTTCGGACTTATGGCGACGATGCGCTTAAAGCCTCAGAGTTGCTTTCCGCATTTGTGGAACCGCTGGAAATTCTGGGCATGAGTTTTGATCTCGGGGCCAGCATTGGTATCGCTTTGTATCCAGACGACGCACAGAGCTTCAACGAGCTTCTGGCGCATGCCGATCTTGCGATGTTTTCGGCAAAGGCGAACGGCGTTAGCGGCTCGGAAAGATTTGCACCGTCGCTAGCCGAAAAGGCGCGCCATCAATTGATGGTCGCCACCGACCTGCGCATGGCGGTGGAACGGCACGAATTGTTCGCCTGCTATCAGCCCATCATTGATATGCCGCGCGGGCACTGGCGCGGCGTTGAGGCCCTCGCGCGCTGGCGGCATCCAACGCGCGGGCTGTTGATGCCGCAGGAATTTATTGCAACCGCAGAGGAACAAGGCCTGATCGGCCGCGTCGGGCGAACCATTGCCGCTCAGGCTATTGAGCAGGCCGGACGATGGTCGCGACAGTTCAACGCGCCGCTTCGGCTCACCATCAACGTGTCGGCGCATCAACTGCGCGAAGTCAACTTCGTCGATTTCATTGACGCCACGCTCAAAGCCAATGAGCTCCCGGCGCGGCGATTGTTTGTCGAGTTGACCGAGAGCGTGCTGGTGGATGCCGACGTGGCGAGCGTCACCACGGTTGATCGCCTGCGGGCACTTGGCGTCAGGATCGTGCTCGACGATCTGGGCGCGGGCTATTCGTCCTTGGCCTATCTGAAGCGACTGCGCATTGATTTGGTGAAGCTGGATCGCAGCTTTGTGCAGGGCGTACCGCACCGGCGGGTGGACGTCGCCATCGTGCGCGCCCTGTCGACGTTGGCCAGAAGCCTCGGCATCCACGTCATTGCCGAAGGTATAGAAACCACCGAGCAGGCGGAGTTTTTGAAGGCTGAAGGCGTGATTTACGGTCAGGGGTTCCTGTTTGAAAAGCCCATGTCGGTCGCCGAAATCGAGGCGCGGCTGACCAGCGGTAGCGCCCGCATCTCGCCCGAATGGACGGGGCTGAGATAATCATGGGCTAAGGCGCAAAAAGCCGCCATCCTCTTACCGCAGGCCCAGCCAGAGATATGCAATACATCTACACCATGAACGGCGTGAGCAAAATTGTTCCGCCGAAACGCCAGATCATCAAAGACATTACCCTCTCGTTCTTCCCCGGAGCAAAGATTGGCCTCCTGGGTATGAACGGCGCGGGCAAATCCACCGTGCTCAAAATCATGGCCGGCGTCGACAAGGATTTCACGGGCGAAGCGCGCCCCAATCCCGGCACCAAAGTCGGCTACTTGCCGCAGGAGCCCCTTGTCGACGGCGACAAAACCGTGCGCGAAGTGGTGGAAGAAGGCCTTGGCGGCGTGAAAGCTGCGCAGGCGCGCCTCGATGAGGTGTACGCCGCGTATGGCGAGGAAGACGCCGATTTCGATGCGCTCGCGAAGGAACAGGCCGAGCTTGAGGCCATCATCGCGTCGGGCGATGGTCACAATACCGAGGCTCAATTGGACGTGGCCGCAGACGCATTGCGCCTGCCGCCTTGGGACGCCAAAGTAGGCAATTTGTCGGGGGGTGAGAAGCGCCGCGTGGCGCTGTGTCGCCTGCTGCTGTCCAAGCCCGACATGCTGCTGCTGGATGAGCCGACCAACCACCTTGACGCAGAAAGCGTGGAGTGGTTGGAGCAGTTCCTGTCGCGCTATTCAGGCACCGTGGTCGCGGTCACTCATGATCGCTACTTTCTCGACAACGCAGCCGAATGGATTCTCGAACTCGATCGCGGGCACGGCATTCCGTACAAGGGTAATTACAGCGCGTGGCTTGAGCAAAAGGGCGACCGCCTGAAGAAAGAAGAATCAAGCGAATCGGCGCGCCAGAAAGCGTTGAAGAAAGAGCTGGAATGGGTTCGGCAAAACCCCAAAGGTCGCCAAGCCAAGAGCAAGGCGCGCTTGACCCGATTCGAGGAATTGTCGAGCCACGAATATCAGACGCGGAACGAAACCAACGAGATTTTTATCCCGGTCGCTGAGCGTTTGGGCAATCAGGTGTTCGAGTTCAAGAACGTCAGTAAGAGCTTTGGCGATCGAATGCTGATCGACGATTTGTCATTCGCGATTCCGCCTGGCGCGATTGTCGGCATCATCGGCCCGAACGGTGCCGGTAAATCGACGATCTTCAAAATGATTCAGGGTGTCGAAACACCCGACAAAGGCGAAGTCGTCATCGGCCAAACCGTGCAGATGTCGTTTGTCGACCAGTCGCGCGAAAGCCTCACCAACGACAAAACCGTGTGGCAGGACGTCTCCGGCGGTGCAGACATTCTGCAAGTCGGACGCTTCGAAATGCAAAGCCGCGCGTACATCGGCCGCTTCAATTTCAAAGGCGCAGATCAGCAAAAACTGGTCGGCAACTTGTCCGGCGGTGAACGTGGACGCCTGCATCTGGCGAAGACGCTGCTCAAGGGCGCCAACGTGCTGCTGCTGGACGAACCGTCCAACGATCTCGACGTGGAAACGCTGCGGGCGCTGGAAGACGCTTTGTTGGAGTTTGCAGGCACGGCATTGGTCATCTCGCATGACCGCTGGTTCCTCGACAAGATTTGCACGCATATCCTCGCCTGCGAGGGTGACAGCCAATGGACGTTCTTTAACGGCAACTTCCATGAGTACGAAGCTGACAAAGTGCATCGTCTCGGTGAAGAAGGGGCGCGGCCTAAGCGGGTTAGGTTTAAGGGGTTGAAGTAAGTGTGGGCCGGCGTCTTAAAGTGGGTAGAGCTCAACCCACAACTGACATCGGCCTCACTTCAGTTCGCTTCATTTTTCGTCGCGTGCGTTGCATTTTTCGTCGCCCTCACTCAACTTCGGTTGGCGCGACGCCACAATATGCGATCGGTACGCCCACTGCTGACGCTCGGAAGATTGACTTCGGGAACAAGAGATAGCCTTGCAGGAGACGGCGTAACGAGATTTCAAATTGAGCTAAACAACGCGGGACTCGGTCCAGCCATCATCGAACGCGCAACGATAGCGGTCAAAACGCCGACTACAAACCGATCACTTACAGCACCTTGATGGAAGTAGTTGATCTACTCGTCACACCGCCGAGAAATGTTAATTCGAGCGCACTAAAAGCTGGTGACGTAGTTAGGAAAGACGAGCAAAAAATTCTGCTCGAAATCACGTTAGACGATGCAAGGCAAGCAACAAAATTTTACGAGGCGCTGTCTCGGCACGCTATACAAATCGTCATCGATTACACATCGCTACACGATGAACATTTTGTGCTGGATAACAACAATGAAGAGTTCAGGCAAAGAAGGCTTAGCTGGTACGAGCGCAGACGCTTATTTCGCCATCGCCCACGTCGACTGCATGATGAGTAAAGGGAATGACCCAGCAGCGTAGGTCGGAACGCTTGCGGTTCCGACGAACGTGGAGTTGGCGATATAGCGGCGAGCAGTAGCGACGTGCAGCAATCCATTTGCCTCGATTACGCGCTTCACGCTAATCGCGGCTACATTTGAGGCATGACTTGGAGAACGGTATGCAATGGTCAGATGTTTTGGCAGAACCCACCCTACGTGATCTGCCTTTCAAAATCGAACTCAACCAATGGGGCATGATTGAAATGAGTCCTGCCTCGACGTGGCATGGTAGCCGCCAAACCAAGGTCGTTCAGTACCTAACTCGCAAGCTGGCGAATGGCGAGATTTTGACTGAGCCCGCAGTTCAAACCATCATTGGCGTTAGAGTGCCAGACGTAGGCTGGCGATCAGTGCAGGCACAACTGGCTCACGGTTATTCAAGTCCGCTTCCGTTGGCTCCAGAAATTTGTGTCGAAGTGCTTTCGAACAGCAACACCGACGCCGAAATGTCTGCCAAGCGCGGCGCATATTTCGCCGCTGGCGCGCAAGAAGTGTGGTTGGTGGCGGATGATTCGGTGATCACTGTCTACACGCGCGACGGAATTCAATCTGCGTCCACCATCGTCGGCGAAGCGCCTGTACTTTAACCCCCTCAACATGAACACATCATTTAACTTCTCAGGCAAAGTCGCGCTCGTCACCGGCGGTACTTCGGGTATCGGGGCTGCGGCCTCGCTCGCGTTTAAGCGCGCTGGTGCGAAGGTGATTGCCTGTGGCGTTACCGAAGATGAAATGAACGCCGTGCGGGTGAATCCTGACTTTGCGGGCGTGCGATGCGAATCGTTGAATGTGCGCGATGGCGAGGCGGTAAAGCAGCTCATCAGTTCGCTCGATCAACTCGATTTCGTGGTGAATTCGGCGGGCATCATTCGCCGTGCGGCGGAGCATGATCCTGAGACGTTTGCTGAGGTAATCGACGTGAATCTCACGGGTGGCATGCGCGTGGCGACTGCAGCGCGCCCCTTGCTGGCGAAGACCAAGGGCGCGATTGTGTTCATCGGTTCGGTGATGAGTTTTTTTGGTGGCCCGGTGCAGCCCGCGTATTCGGCGTCGAAGGGTGCCATCAAAAATCTCGTGATGTCGCTCGGCGCGGCGTATGCGCCTGATGGCATTCGCGTGAATGCCGTCGCGCCTGGCTGGGTGGTGACTGAGCTGTCACGCGGAGCGCGCGAAAACCCAGAGCGCAATGCTCAGATCATGGCCCGCATTCCGATGAATCGATGGGCAGAGCCCGCTGAGATTGCCGATCCGATCATGTTCCTATGTTCGGACGCAGCGCGCTACGTGACGGGCAGCATTCTGCCTGTGGACGGCGGCTACATAGGCGTTGGCTAGTCGATCAACCAACGCCCGCGCTGAGTGCCGCGCGTCTAGCGTTCATCGTTAAACGGTGATTTCTTTTTCAACGTCCTGCGCTTTGCGGCGTGCGAGCGCGAGATTGGTTTTGACGCGATCCAGCACGATATAGAGAAAGAGACCCTCTTTGCGCGCCAGCGGGCGAATGATGTGGTACTGCTTGCCCAGCGTGATCAAGATGTCGTCAATCACATCATTGAGACCCAGCGAACGCATGACCTTCATCTTTGCGCGAACCACTTCTGTATTTCCGGCCGCTGCGAGTTCCAGATCGACGCCACTGCCGGCCGAGCCCAGCATCATGCCGCTGGTTGCATCCACCAGCGCCGCACATAGCGCTCCGTCAATTGCCAGGATTTCATCCAGACTCTGTTTAATTGAAGCCATATTTCTCGTTCCTATAAAAACGTTTGCTCAGATCTGAAGGCTCCGTCCGCGCAAACGATCTGGCGGGGCCCATTACAAAAAAAACGAGTTAACTCAACACTTGCGAATTAACGCCGCTCGCACCAACGAGGCTTCGGAGTGAGCGCAACTCACTCTGCACGCCAGACCAGTCCGTGGCGCCGGGGGTGGCGATAGCGACGGCTACGAGATTTTCTCTCTGCGACGATAGCGTCACGGGCACAACCCACATCAAGCCGTTCTCAAAGGTCGCCGCCAGCGCCTGCGGCTCGCCAAGCGACTTAAGGCCCGAGCGCAGTCTCTGGTGCAATCGCCAGAACTCGACAGCGGCCTCGCTAATCGCTTCGATGTCCACTAACAGCCCAGCTTCCGCCCACACCATGCCGGAATCGCTATCGACCAAGGCGATTCCATGCACACCTTTGATCGTCGCGATGCGCTTGACGCAGGCTCGGTATTGCTCGATGAATGTCTGAACGGGCATCGCGCGCTACGCCTTCGCCAGCGCCAGCGCGGTCTGGCGCGCGCTATAAGTGACAGCGCCTAAGAGGGCGGTTTCGTCCGTGACCAGCGTTAGGATGAGCACCTGTTCGGGATGTCGGATTTCTACCATCACGATTTGGCCACGGTCTGCTTCAATGAATATTCCACGGCAGGCGCCACTAAGGGTTTCGTCGCCGATGACCGCTCCGATGGCCGCAATCGAGCTTGCCATGGCGGCAAGCCTTGAGCTTTGCGCCGCATCGCGCGCCCGAGCGGCGACCTCAAATCCGTCGGCGGTAGACACCACCACCGCCACCGCGCCCGACACCTCAGCCATCAATCGCGCGACGTGGTGGTCGGCTATCTTCACAAAAGCTGCTGAAACATTGACGTCAGACATGAAGCCCCATCCTAAAAGTTGATCGAACCACACCTGCATGCGACGCGAGCCGACGCATCAGGAAACGAAAATCGCACGCTTGCATCATTTTGATTCAAGCTGAGTCAACAGCAAATCCACCAGCATCAACACGTGATCACGCTCGCGCGCGTCAACGGGCACGATGGGACAGACCACACCTTTCGCCTGAGCGGCGATCGACAGATCATCAATCGTTGGCGTCGGATGGGTTTCGCTGCGACCGACACCAATGACGCACGCGGTACGCGTGATCAACGTCGAAAAACTGTCAAGATACAACTCAAGATCGGCGACCGGATCGCGCTTGGAATTGTCGGTCAATATGATGAGACCAATCGCACCTTTAGCGAGGATTTCCCACATGAAATCAAAGCGCTCTTGCCCCGGCGTACCGTAGATTCTGAGCGTGTCGCCATTTTCGAGTGTCAGTTCGCCAAAATCCATACCGACGGTGGTGCGCTCCTTTGCGACGGACAAGTCGTTGTTCTGCACGTCCGTCACAATGGGCGGCGCATCACTGATGGCCGCGATGGCAGTCGTTTTGCCCGCCCCCATTGGGCCGGTGATAAGCAGTTTGTACTCAGCCATACGCGCTACCGAAGCCTGGTTATTTTTGTCACTTTTTTTGTCATTTCCTACGCCGCCACGCCGATTCCCAGACGCCGACGAATCCGTCCCCAGAGACCATTCTGCGGTTGCTCAGATGGGCTCACCTTCGCTTGAATTAGATCGCTTGCAGCGGACATCGACGCGGAGCGGAGTCCGACGGGGCTGGATCCAACTCCGGTGAAAGGCGACATGGGAACGGCCGGGGGCGCGGTCGTGAGCGAAGCAAATTCGCCGCGTTCAACGGCGAGCCGCCGCTCATGAATCAATCCTGCGGACGACAAGAGTCTCAGCAACTGGGCGCAGACAGCTTCGTCCTGCGCCGACTTTTGTACCAAATCCTCAAAAGTCGAGGGTTTCGCCGCGAGCACTGCGGCAATACGCACAAAACGCTTGTCAATCCGCAGGAGTTCAAGCGTTGGCCAACGTAGCAATGCAAAGATGATTTTCCCCGTTGGAGCTTGCACGCTGGATCCTACGCGCAATTGCGATAGCTCGTCGCCCGCAAGGTTGAGCGCCAGCAACACCGCCGAAACGCGGAGCGGTCGCACCAAGCGCTTCGGTGCGGCCTCAGAGGCCCCGACGCGAATATGAACGCGGTTCGCGAGCGAGCTCTTGCTGCCGTCGAAGCCGTCATCCGCCCATGTATACCCAACCACTATCACGTCGGCCGTGTCCGACGCCTCGTAGCGCCACCGATGGCGCAGCAGGTCCGTCAAAAAACGCACGAGCGATTTGAACACCAGTTCGTCCTGCAGGGTCGCATGCCGCACCGTGAAGGTGCATTGCATTTTGCCCGCCGCGTGTGCGCCGCTAGCCATGATCGACTATCGTGAGGCCCGCAAGTGCTGCACACCAATGAACTGGGTGACAACGCCTGCATCGTTTCGCACCGGCGATACGAACAGTTCGTTAAAAAACGCCGTGCCGTCTTTACGGTAGTTACGCAACAGCGCCTGCCCGTTGACCTCGCGCTTGATGGCATCGCGCAGCTTAGGCAAATCGGGCTGATCGGTTTCGCTACCCTGAAGGAAACGACAGTTCCGCCCCACAACATCGGCTGCACGGTAGCCGCTCATGCGCTCGAACATCGCGTTGACGTAAATGATGGGCATGTCCGGCTGCAACGCGTCAGAGATCACCACGCCTGCGTTGAGCGTCTCCCATTGGCGATTGCTGCGATCAAGCTCGGCGATGAGTTGCGCACGTTTGAGCAACGTTTCATCCGTAACCGCCAATACTTTGAAGCGTTCGCCGTCGCGGTAGCGCAACGTCGTCGCCTGAACCGACAGGTCTACGCGTTTGTGATCGCGCTCAAATACGTGCGAACGCTTGCCGTCCGAATCGGGCGTGACGGCCCAACGTGTGAACTCGGCGGCCGCGTTAATCTGTTGGCCCAACTGCTCGAACGATGCGCCAAACAGCGATTCGCTTGGCACTGAAAATTGTTGCGCAAGCACCGCGTTGGCGCTCAAAACGATGCCGCCTGCGTTGAGCAAGCACATTCCGATTTGTGCGGAATCAAGCCACGCCCAAAGCAGCTCCTTTTCGAAGAGGTCCTCGGGTCGCGCAGGGATTTTCTTTAAAGGCATGATTTACAACTTATCTGGGCAGCGAATACTCGCGCTGCTGGCGTGATTCTAGGTAACGGCGCTAAGGGAGAGGCTGAATACATGACCGCCCCGGCAAGGGCCAGAGCCTAAGCCCGACGCAAGTGCTTAATTTTGCTCAGCGCGTGGATACCAGCCTCCGCCGGTAAAGGTAAAAATTGCATTTTGTTCAGCGCCCAAAAATTATCGGCAACTAATGCAGTTTTTACAATTGTAAATTACTAATCTACAAAAATCGTCGTCCAGGCAATAAATCAGAGCCGTCTGATCGCTTCGATGCCTCCATGCGTCGATTGGTCGATACGTCCGTTCGAACTGGCGCTAATGAGGTGTTCCTGCAGACACCCATTGACGCTGCAAATTTCAACGCCGTTAAAACCTGCATTCGAAAACCGGGAACGCAACGCGCAGATCATGGGCCGCATTCCAATGAGCCGATGGGCGGAACCCTCCGAGATCGCCGATCTGATCGTGTTCCTCGCCTTAGACCCCGCGCGCTACCGACCCGCCATTACAGCGTCGGGTAATCGGTATATCCCTCGGGCCCCGCGCTGTAGAAAGTCTTCGAATTGGCCTCGTTCAGCGGCGCATCGCGCTTCAACCGTTCAGGCAAATCCGGATTAGCGATAAAGGGCACGCCGAACGCCACGGCATCCACTGCGTCGCGCGCAACCGCATCAATGGCCATCACACGGTCGTACTGGTTGTTGCCAACGTAGGTGACGCTGGCGGCGGACAACGTTTTCTTCGCCCATGCGAAATCGAAGTCCTTGAGCTCGCGTGCGCCGCCAGTATTGCCTTCGATGAAATGCACAAACGCGATACCGCGTTTGGCGAGTGCTTCGACCAGTGTGCCGTAAGTCGCTTGCGTGTTGCTATCGGGCATTGCGTTGTTGGCGGCAGTGACGGGTGACAGGCGGATGCCGACGCGTTCCTTTCCCCACACGGAGATCGCGGCGTCCACGACGTCTAGCGTGAAGCGGATACGATTTTCAGTCGACCCACCGAATTCATCGGTGCGTTTATTGGAGCTGTCGCGAATGAATTGTTCGAGCAAATAGCCGTTGGCGCTGTGAATTTCTAAGCCGTCGAAGCCTGCGCGTTTCGCCACTTCGGCTGCGTGTCGATACGCTGCGATGTACGCTTTCACTTCGGCAGCTTCGAGCCCGCGTGCCGCTACGCGCTCGGTTTTACCGTTTTGCGTATAGATCGTGCCGCCGGGGTTGTAGCCGGTGCTTGCCGTTACGGGCAACACGTGATCAGGTTGCAGGTCGGGATGCGAAATCGCGCCGACGTGCCACAACTGCGCGACGATTTTTCCGCCTTTGGCGTGAACCGCAGCGGTCGTCAGCTTCCAGCCCGCTTCCTGCTCGGGGCTGTAGATGCCCGGTGTGCCGACGTAGCCTTTGCCCGTAGGCAACACCTGTGTGGCCTCCGACACGATGATGCCGGCGCTCGCGCGCTGGCCGTAATACTCGGCGATCATCGCGTTCGGCGCATCCGTGCCAGGGGTTGCGCGGCAGCGCGTGAGTGGGGCCATAAAGACGCGGTTTTTGGCTTCGATGGCGCCGACACGAATGGGCGAAAACAGAATAGAGGTTTGAGGGTTCATACGTAAATATCAGATTGAATTGCTAACTACACTCAATGCACTTTGTGACATCTCGCCGTTTATCAACCCACGCACCAAAACCTGCCATGAACCGCTCCATCTCCATAGCCTGCATCGCCGCGCTCATCGCCACGTTTAACGTGACTGCGCAATCATTTCCGTCGCGCCAAATTACGCTGATCGTGCCAGTTACGCCTGGTGGCTCCACCGATCTCATGGCACGGCAAATTGCGGAGCCTTTGACCAAGGC
This sequence comes from Burkholderiales bacterium, assembly GCA_025352105.1. Taxonomy (GTDB): domain Bacteria; phylum Pseudomonadota; class Gammaproteobacteria; order Burkholderiales; family Casimicrobiaceae; genus Casimicrobium. The sequence goes on from JANXUB010000077.1 coordinate 28,861, forward strand.
GCTTGGGCAACCCGTCATCGTCGAGAATCGGCCCGGCGCGTCGGGCAACATAGCGGCGAGCTATGTGGCGAAGGCGAAACCCGACGGTCACACGCTGCTCGCGGCGTATTCCGGCTTTCACGCGGCCAATCCGTTCCTCTACAAAAATCTCGACTGGGATCCAGTCAAGAGCTTCACACCGGTCGCGCTGATCATCAATTCGGCGCAGGCGATTGCCGTCACCGACAAGCTGCCGGTGAAAACATTCAAGGAGTTAATTGCGTACGCAAAAGCCAATCCGGGCAAGCTCAATTACGGCACAGCGGGGCCGGGCTCGCTGCATCACATTTCTGGCGCGTTGCTCGAACAATTGGCCGACACAAAGATGACGCCGATTGCCTACAAAGGCACCGGCCCCGCCGTGACCGACCTTGCCGCTGGCAACGTCGACATCGTGATCACCACGCCACCGGGCGTGATTCCACTCTCACTAACTGGCAAGATTCGTATCCTCGCCGTCACCGGGAACAAACGCGTGCCTTCGCTGCCCAGCGTGCCGAGCGTAGCGGAGGAGGGTTTTCCGAATTTCTCGGTGGACGCGTGGTTTGGATTTGTCGCGCCGATGGGCACGCCGTCCGATGTAGTGAAACGTCTCGCCGACGAAATGGCCAAAGCCGTGCAGGGTGAAGGCTTCAAAAAAGGTGTCGAAGGCGCAGGCGGCACGGTGCAGTTTCAAGGCACGCCGCAATTTGATGCGACGATTCGCAGCGACATTCAGATGTTCGGGCGCGTGATCAAAGCGGCAAATATTTCGGCGGAGTGACGAGTTTTTCTACTTTTTTGTGCGCGAAGATGCGTGCAAAAACTCGCTTTGAACTGGCGCAGTGAGATTAACAGCTTTTTTTGAATTGACCTTGTTTTAATGGGGCTAGGAGCATTAATACTGAAAAGTCGACTTTTGCAAAATATCAGCGATAGCCCCCTTAAAAACGCAATAAATTGCAAAAAGCTGTATCCGGCATCAAGCGCTGCCGGCGTCCGCCAACGCTGATGATCACGACACTACACTCGTGGCTTAATCGTCAAAAATTCATTCACACAATCATTTCATGGATGCTCACATCCTCGGTTGGACGGTCGTCACATTGCTAATCGTCGTCGGGCTCGTGGGCACGGTGCTGCCTGCCTTGCCGGGTACGGTTCTCGTGCTCTCGGCTGTGGTGCTCGCCGCCTGGCTCGACGATTTCACGCGTGTCAAACCGTGGGTTATCGCGATCATCGCGGTGCTCGCAGTGCTCGCCTGGGTGACCGATTACCTCGCGACCGTGATGGGCGCAAAGAAGGCGGGCGCGAGCACACTTGCCATTGTGGGCGCGGCGCTAGGCACCATGGCGGGTATTTTTATGGGCCTGATCGGCGTTCTCTTCATGCCCTTTGTTGGCGCGGTGATCGGCGAATACATCGCGCAGAAAAACGCGAAACAGGCCGCCAAAGTGGGCCTCGCGACGTGGCTCGGTTTGCTGGTAGGAACGGTCGTAAAACTCGTTCTGGTGTTCATGATGATAGGCATTTTTGTCGCGGCGCTCATACTCAGCGCGTAACATCTAGCTGATCGGATCATCACACAACGCGACGCAACCGACATGGGAAAAACAAGACTGGAAGCGTTCAGCGATGGCGTCATCGCCATCATCATCACCATCATGGTGCTCGAGATGAAAGTGCCACACGGCGAGGCTTGAACCGATTTACCCGTCGCCGTTTACGCATTCGACTTAATGATGTGCGCCATTGCGTACGTCATCCTTCAGCAGCAGATTATCAAGCTCGACGGCAAACAATCCGCGCTCGGCATCGCCGTCGGTTCGGATCGCATCGTAAGGGAAAGATTTCGCTGGCAGCTTATGTGATCGCGATCCCGCTGGCGTTGTACGGCAATTCATTGCTCGCTGGCGCACTCATGATCATCGTCGCGCTGATCTGGTTCATCCCGGATCGACGGATTGAGAAGGTCATTGACCAAGGTGAGTAGGCGCTAGCGAACGCGAATCCCCGCCGCCCGCATCACCCGTTTCGCCTCGCCCACCGTGTGTTCGCCGTAGTGAAAAATGCTGGCGGCCAGCACGGCGTCCGCGCCGCCTTTCACCACGCCGTCAACGAGATGCTGAAGGTTGCCCACGCCGCCTGACGCGATCACGGGAATGCTCACCGCATCCGCGATTGCACGCGTGAGTTCGAGATCAAATCCGATCTTTGCGCCGTCGCGATCCATGCTGGTGAGGAGGATTTCACCCGCGCCACGATCTGCCACTTCACGCGCCCAGTCAATCGCGCTTTTGCCAGTCGGTGTGCGGCCACCGTGAACGAACACTTCAAAAAAACCGGGCCGAGTCTGCTTGGCATCAATCGCGGCGACCACGCATTGCGCACCGTAGAAATGACTCGCTTCGTTGAAAATTTCTGGACGATTCACGCCCGCGGTATTGATGCTCACCTTGTCCGCGCCCGCATTCAGCAGGGGCCGCAGGTCTTCAGCCGTTTTCACGCCGCCGCCCACGGTGAGCGGAATGAACACCTGAGACGCAACGCGTTCGATCAAATCGTAAAGCAAACCGCGCGCTTCAACGCTGGCCGTAATGTCGAGAAAACAAAGCTCGTCCGCGCCCTGATCGTTGTAGCGCTTCGCCACTTCCACCGGATCGCCCGCATCGCGCAAACCAACAAAGTTCACGCCTTTGACGACGCGACCGTCTTTAATGTCTAGGCAGGGGATGATTCGTTTGCAGAGCATTTTTTAGTGAGCAGTTTTGTAGGGTGGGCACCCCGTGCCCACCAATCGCGTTACGCCATCGTCATGGTGGGCAGAGGCTGCCCACCCTACGGGCCTGTTTTGTAGGGTGGGCACCCCGTGCCCACCTTTTGCGTTACGCGGACGTCAGGGTGGGCAGAGGCTGCCCACCCTACACCCTACCGCACTACTGCAGCGCAGCCACCGCCGCTCTGAAATCGAGTGTCCCCTCGTACAGAGCGCGCCCACAAACCACACCCGCAATGCCATCCGCCTGATACGGTTTCAGCAGTTTGATGTGCTCAACATTGTGAATCCCACCCGACGCATAGACGGGCACGCGCAGCGGCTGCGCCAGTCGAACGGTGGCTTCGATGTTGATCCCCGTCCCCATCCCGTCACGACCAATGTCGGTGTAAATAATGCCTTCGATACCGTAGTCCTCAAAGCGCTTGCCGAGGTCGAGCGCGTCGTGGCCGGTGAGCTTGCTCCAGCCGTCGATGGCGATCTTGCCGTCTTTGGCGTCGAGGCCGACGATGACGGTGCCGGGGAAGGCGTTGCAGGCGTCGTGCAGAAAGCCGGGGTTTTTCACGGCGGCGGTGCCGATGATGACGTAATCAATGCCGTCGTCGAGGTAGCGCTCGATGATGTCGAGATCGCGAATGCCGCCGCCAAGCTGTACTTCAATTTCCTCGCCCACTTCCGTGAGGATCGCCTTGATTGCGCGCTCGTTGATCGGCTTGCCCTGCACTGCACCGTTCAAATCGACCAGATGCAAACGCGTCGCGCCCTGATCAACCCAGTGCCGTGCCATCGCGGCGGGGTCCTCTGAGAACACCGTGACATTGTCCATATCGCCTTGACGCAGGCGAACACAATGACCGTCTTTGAGATCAATGGCTGGGATGACTAGCATGGGGAAATATTGAAGGGCTGGGGCGGCGAAGTCGCTGCGGGGTGGAAACTTTAGGTTGACGGATTTACGGCGGCGGCAACGGCGTCAAAACGAGCCGTTCCAGTTCGAAAAATTTTGCAACACACGCAATCCCGCGTCTGCGCTTTTTTCAGGATGGAACTGTACCGCAAAAATGTTGGCTTGCGCCACTGCGACACAGATTGGGTTCGGGTATTCGGCCACACCCGCAACCGTGGCGTCGTCGGCAGGCACCGCGTAATAGCTGTGCGCGAAATAAAACGCCGTACCGTCCGCCACGCCCGCCCAACAAGGGTGCGATCGGGCAGATTCAGGGAAATGCACGGCATTCCAGCCCATATGAGGCACTTTAAGCACGCCGCCATTCACGTCCACGTGCGGCTTCGGAAACCGCGCCACGCGGCCTTTTAACCAACCTAGCGCGGGGGTTCCGACGCCCGATGGTCCCTCTTCGCTCATTTCGAAAAACATTTGCAGGCCGAGGCAGACGCCGAGAAACGGTTTCTCTCGCGAAACCTGATTCAGCACGTCGCGTAGGCCGGACGCATTGAGTGCGGCCATGCTCTCGGGCATGGCGGCCTGGCCGGGCAGCACTACGCGTTCGGCATTCGCGATTTCTTTGGCGTCGCTGGTGATCAGGATGCGCTGATCGGGCGCAACATGCGAAAACGCCTTCGCCACGGAGCGCAGGTTGCCCATGCCATAGTCGACGATTGCGATGGTGCTCACAACTTTGCCCGCCAAGACTCGGGTTCCTCCCACTTCAAGGGGGAGGTTAGGTGGGGGATGGGGTGCTTGTCGGAAATTGACGAACGATCGCTACGAACCAAAAAACATCCCCACCCTAACCCTCCCCTTGAAGGGGAGGGAACAAATCCAGCGATCACAAAACGCCCTTGGTCGAAACCACGACACCCACCGCACGCGGATCACGCTCGCAAGCGATACGCAGCGCTCGTGCGAACGCCTTAAACACGGTTTCGCACTGATGATGTGCGTTGTCGCCACGCAGGTTGTCGATGTGCAGCGTCACCAGCGCGTGATTCACAAAGCCCTGAAAAAATTCATGCGCCAAGTCGACGTCAAACGTACCGATCATCGCTCGCGTGAAGGGCACGTTGAATTCGAGCCCCGGACGACCGGAAAGATCAATCACTACACGCGACAGCGCTTCATCGAGCGGCACGTACGAATGGCCGTAGCGATAAATGCCCGCCTTGTCGCCCGCCGCCTGCTTGAACGCCTGCCCCAGTGTGATGCCGATGTCTTCGACGGTGTGGTGCGCGTCAATGTGCAGATCACCGTTGGCGTGCACCATGACATCCATCATGCCGTGCCGCGCAAGTTGGTCAAGCATGTGATCGAGAAACGGTACGCCGGTGTTGAGGTCGGCTTTGCCTGTGCCGTCAAGATTGATTGAAACCTTGATCTGCGTTTCTTTGGTGTTGCGCTCGACAGCGGCGATGCGGGGTGCGGAAGTGTTCATAGCTCTGATTGTAGGAGCGGCTATGCCGCGACCCGATGGCGTTTCGTGGAGGCGCGTCGCGGCGGAGCCGCTCCTACACCACCAGCGCCGTAAGCGCACCGAGCAATTGATCCATTTCGTCCGGCTTGCCGACCGAAATGCGCAGCGTGTTGGCCATCAAGGGATGCTGCGCCGAGACGTTTTTCACCAGAATTCCGCGCGCTTTCAGGCCTTCGTAAACCGCCGTAGCATCGGGAAATCTAGCCAGAACGAAGTTCGCGACCGACGGGAAAGGCGTCACACCGGGCAAGGCGGACAACGCCGCGAACAAACGCTCGCGCTCCGCAATCATCGAGGCGGCGTGACGCTTCAACTCGTCGTAATGATCCAGCATCACGGTCGCGGCGACTTGCTGCAGCACGCCGACGTTGAACGGCCCACGCACCTTGTCGATCTCGTTGATCCATGCCGGCGCGCCGAACGCGTAGCCCAGACGCACACCGGCAAGGCCGATTTTGGAGAGCGTGCGCATGACGAGCAGATTCGGAAATTCGTCGAGCCGCGACATCCATGAGCGCTGCGCGAACGGCTCATAGGCTTCGTCGATCACGACAAGGCCCGGCGTGGCGCGAATGATCGCCGCTACGGCGTCGTCCGGATACGCATTGCCCGTTGGATTGTTCGGGAATACGATCCACACGAGCTTCGGCTGCTCGCGCTTGATGGCGGCGAGCGCTACTTCAAGATCGAGCGAAAAATCCGCGTTAAGCGGCACGCTAACGTAGCGACCGGCGACAGCGTTTGCTGCGTTCCTGAACACGGCGAACGAAGGCTCCAGCGAGAGCACCGTACCGCCACCAGCAATCGTCGCCATCGAAATCATGGTGATGATTTCATCCGAGCCGGAGCCGAGAATGATGGCGTGATGCGCAGCGATGCCGAGCTTCTCGCGCAGCTTGGCTTTGAGCTCCGGAGCGGCAGGGTCGGGGTAGCGATTGAACGCTGCCTCCGAGACCGCTTTCGCGAGCGCGGCACGCATCGCGGGTGCGGACTGCGGCGTATCGAGATGGTTGTCTTCCATCAGCTCGATCTTGATCCCGGTCCACGGTGGTGTGACGGGGTAGGCGCGCATGGCCTGCACTTCGGGGCGGATGGTTTTGGAAATGAAATCAGAATTACTCATAGGGGCTCTGGTCCCCTCTCCCCGTGTGGGAGAGGGCTAGGGTGAGGGGTAAGGTGGAGCGAGGAGCCGATGTGGAACTTCATCCACGGCCCCCTCTCCCCGACCCTCTCCCACGAGGGGAGAGGGGGAAAACTGTCTCTACATTCTTAGCTCGGCGGCTCGCGCATGCGCTTGCAAACCTTCGGCGTAAGCGAGCGTGGCCGCGGCTTTGCCGAGCGTCTTTGCGCCCTGCACCGACGCATAAATAATGCTCGTGCGCTTCTGGAAATCGTAGACACCGAGAGGCGACGAGAAGCGTGCCGAGCGCGAGGTTGGCAGAACATGATTGGTGCCCGCCACGTAATCACCGAGCGCTTCGCTGCTACCGTAACCCATGAAAATTGCGCCTGCGTGGCGCAAGAGAGGCAGCAGTTTTTCCGGGTCAGCCACGGACAATTCAAGGTGCTCCGGCGCGATGCGATTGCTGATCTCGCAGGCCTCTTCCAGCGAGCGCGTTTTGACGATTGCTCCACGACCAGCGAGCGATGCGGCGATGATGTCCTTGCGCGGCATCGTGGGCAGCAATTTTTCGATGCTCGCTTGAACCGCAGCGATCAACGTGTCACTCGGCGTGAGCAAAATCGATTGCGCCACTTCGTCATGTTCGGCTTGAGAAAACAAGTCCATCGCGACCCAGTCCGGGTCCGCATTTTCGTCGGCAATCACGAGAATTTCTGACGGCCCGGCGATCATGTCGATGCCCACGATGCCGAACACGCGGCGCTTCGCGGCGGCAACGTACGCGTTGCCGGGGCCGACGATCTTGTCGACCTGAGGCACGGTGGCCGTGCCGAAGGCCATCGCGCCCACCGCCTGCGCTCCGCCAATGGTGAACACGCGATCAACGCCCGCCAGATGCGCGGCAGCGAGCACTGTAGCGTTCTTTACGCCATCAGGGGTTGGCACGACCATGATGATTTCTTTGACGCCCGCGACCTTTGCCGGCACCGCATTCATCAAAAGCGACGACGGGTACGCCGCCTTGCCACCGGGCACGTAGAGGCCCACGCGATCTAGCGGCGTTACCTGCACGCCCAGCTGCGTGCCGTCGGGCTCGGTGTAGCGCCAGCTCTCCGCGATCTGACGGCGGTGATAGGCCTCGATGCGATCACGCGCGAGCATAAGCGCAGATTTCAATTCGGGATCCAGCGCGTCGAAGGCGGCTTTCATCTCGTCTTTCGAGAGTTCGAGCGTTGCCATTGACGTCGCATCCATCCGGTCGAACTTGCGCGTGTAATCGAGCACTGCCGCGTCGCCGCGAACGCGCACATCGGCCAAAATTTCAGCCACTCGCGCATCCACGTCCGCGTCGAGCGCGCCCGCGTGATGCGTCAGTGCATCAAGGCTGGCGGTGAAATCGGCGGAGGTGGAATTCAGAAGTTTCATTGAGTTTTCGTTCGTTATCAGCTTTTCTCTGTATGCGCTGCTGGATTTGGGCTAGATCGCGTTATTGCTAATTATCGATAAATAGCAAAAATTGGCTGTAGCCCCAGTGCCACCGACGTTTCTTTCACAAAGCTGTAAGGCAAAGGCAACGCAATCTTATTGTGGGAGCGGTTTCACCGCGAAACTCGCCGCGCGCTGCAATCGCGGTAAAACCGCTCCCACAAACACTATCTACGCTCTCGCGTCAATCGATTTCGCGAAGCTTTCGATGATCGGCATGAGCGCGTCGCGTTTGGTCTTGAGCGCCGCCTGATTGACGATCAGTCGTGCTGAAATATCGGCGATTTTTTCTACGGCCTTGAGGTTGTTTGCCTTCAAGGTTGCGCCGCTACTCACCACGTCAACAATCGCGTCGGCCATCCCCACAAGCGGTGCCAGTTCCATCGATCCGTAGAGCTTAATCAGATCAACGTGCACACCTTTTTGGGCGAAGTGAGCGCGCGCCGTTTTGATGTATTTCGTCGCCACACGAAGCCTG
>JANXUB010000080.1 GCA_025352105.1 Burkholderiales bacterium
GTGCGGTGGGTTACGGGCCACTGCATATTGGCACTGACATCGGCGGTTCGGTGCGCATTCCCGCGAGCTTTTGCGGCATCTACGGTCTCAAACCTTCGCTTGGCCGTGTGCCGATCAACCCGCCCTACATGGGACGTGTCGCCGGGCCAATGACGCGCACGGTGCTTGATGCTGCGCTGCTCATGAACGTGATTTCGAGTCCCGATCCTGATCATCGCGATTTCATGAATCTGCCACCGCATTCTGTGGATTATGCCGCCGAGCTGGAGCGCTTTTCGCTCAAAGGCAAGCGCATCGCGGTGATCACCGACATGCGAGTGGGCCTCGAAGTGCAAAGCGATGTTGCCGCAGCCACCTGGGAATGCGGCCAACTTCTGGAGCAGCACGGGGCGAGCATCGTGCCGATTCAACCGTTCATCACGCGCGAGATGCTCGACGGTATTTGCGGTTATTTCGAGGCGCGCAGCTACTCCGATATTTCGCGCATGCCGGATGAGGTGCGCGAGAAAATTCTGCCGTTCATTGTGCATTGGGCCTTGCATCGCGCCAAGGGTTTTTCGGGTGACACCGTGATGGGGTTTTTTGCGCAAGTCATGCTCATGCGCGAGGCAACGATTGCCGCGACGCACGACCACGATTTTGTCGTTTCGCCAGTGTGCCCGATCCCGGCCTTCAAAGCCGAGTACTGCAGCCCAGACAACGACCCCGAGCGTGCCCTGGCGCACATCGCTTTCACGGTGCCGTACAACATGAGCGAACAGCCCGCCGCGTCAATCAACTGGACTTATTCCACCGACACCCGCTCGGCAGGCTTGCCGATTGGCGTGCAGGTCGCGGGTCGCCGCTTCGACGATCTTGGCGTGCTGCAAATTTCGCGCGTGATTGAGCAGATCAGACCGAAACAGCGACCATGGCCGATCCGCATTTAGGCGCACCCTCCGGTGTACTCTTGGGTGATTCGTTTACCGTTACCATTGTTAACAATTTCCAACATTTTCGAGGGCCAGCCAGTGAAATATGTAAAGCCATTTTCGGTACTTGTCACAGCGCTTTTGCTCGTGCTGCCTGCTTCCTCAGCCTTCGCGCAGCAGAAGGTTTTGAAGGTCGCGCCGCACGCGTTCCCGGCTAATCTTGACCCCATCAACGTCACGGCCTACATCACGCGAAACCACGGCTACATGGTGTACGACACGCTGTTTGCGACAGACGAAAAGGGTGCGATTAAACCGCAGATGGTCGATAAATACGACGTCAGCGCCGACAAAAAAATCTATACCTTCACGCTGCGCAGCGGACTCGAATTCCACGATGGCAAACCCGTCACCGGCGAAGACGTGGTTGCCTCGATCAAGCGTTGGGGCGCGCGTGACACCTTTGGCCAAAAGCTCATGACATTCGTCGACAAAATGGACGCGCCGGATGCAAAAACTTTCCGCATGACGCTGAAAGAGCCGACCGGTATCGTGCTAGATGCGCTCGGCAAACCGTCGTCGAACCCCGCGTTCATCATGCCCGCACGTGTGGCAGCGACCGATCCGTTCAAGGTGATTGATGACTACACTGGTTCCGGCCCGTATGTTTTCAAGAAAGATGAATACAAAGCGGGTGTGCAATCAATTTATCTGAAGAACACGAAATACGTGCCACGCAGTGAGCCGCCATCAGGCCTCGCTGGCGGCAAAAAAGTCTACGTCGATCGCGTTGAATGGCTCGCGCTGAAAGATGCGCAGACGCAGTTAAATGCGCTCCTCGCAGGCGAGATCGACATGATCGAACAACCTGCGTTCGAACAGTATCCGCAATTGCGCAAGGACAACCGCGTCAGCATCGTCGACACCGGCACGGTGAACTATCAATACGTGATGCGCTTCAACCATCTGGTGCCGCCGTTCAATAACGTGAAAGTGCGCGAAGCCGCAATGTGGGCGATGAATCAGGAAGCCTTCCTGCGCGCGCAGGTCGGCCCCGAAAACGAAGGCATGTTCTTCACCTGCCCGAGCGTTTATCCGTGCGGCACGCCGCTGTCGTCGCCTAAGGGCAGCGAGTTTATGGTCAAAGGCAACATGAGCAAGGCGCAGGAGCTGCTAAAGGCGTCGGGCTACGACGGCAAGCCGATTGTGGTGATGCGCCCGACCGATCTGCAATCCATTCATAAGCTGCCGCTGGTCGCGACACAACTGCTGCGTCAGGCTGGATTCAAGGTGGACCTGATCACAATGGATTGGGGTTCATTGGTCGCGCGTCGCTCGAAGAAGGAGCCGGTTGAGCAGGGCGGCTGGAACATTTTTCTGACCGCATGGGTCGGTTCTGACATCATGAATCCGTTAACCAGCGCGCCATTGGGCGGACAGGGTGAAAAAGGCTGGGCTGGTTGGGCGAGCGACGCCACGCTAGAAAAGCTGCGTGACGACTACGCCCGCGCCGGAACCGATGCCGACAAGAAGCGCCTCGCCGAAGAGGTGCAGGTTCGGGCGATGCAAATCGGAACACACGCGATTTTGGGTGAGTACAAGAATCCAGCGGCGACGCGCAAGAACATTTCTGGCGTGCTCAAAACAGCAGGCTCGGCGTACTGGAATATTCAGAAGAACTAGGTGCAACACTGCTCACTTAGTACCGTTCGCGCTGAGCTCGTCGAAGCGTTAGTGTCGTAGGGCGGGCCCTGCCCGCCCAGTGAGCGTTCGGCGTCAGCCGCTTTATCTCGCGCTTCGCGAAGGACGACGAAGCGGGCACTCCCCGCCCTAAGACGGATCGCCAGCCACACAGCTTTTTCATAAAAATCAGGCTGTACGCGGGCTAGATCGATAAGACGCCTAAAGTCGATTTCCTGTAAATTTGGCATTTAGCCCACAATCGGTGGGCTTTTCACTTAAAAGCTGATCATGTCTGAATTGTTGTTTTCCTCGGTACGTGAACTCTCTGGCCAACTCGTGGCGAAGCAGCTTTCCGCTCGCGAATTGCTGGACGCCAGCCTCGCGCAGATTGATCGCGTCAATCCGTCGCTCAACGCCATCGTGACACTGGATCGCGAAGGGGCGTATGCCAACGCCGATGCCGTCGACGCCCGTCGGGCGAGTGGCAAGCCAACGTCGCCGCTCGCGGGTTTGCCAATCGCGATGAAAGATTTGGAGCCGGTCAAAGGCATGCGCACCACGATGGGCTCGCCGATTTTGAAAGATTGGGCACCCGATTACGACTCCATCATGGTTGAGCGCTTTCGCTCGCACGGCCTCACGCTGCTGGGCAAAACCAACACGCCCGAATTCGGTCTTGGCAGTCAGACTTTCAACACTGTTTTCGGTGCGACGAAAAATCCGTGGGACGTGACGAAAACTTGTGGCGGTTCGTCGGGCGGGGCGGCGGTCGCTGTGGCCTCTGGCATGCTGACCTTCGCCGACGGCTCGGATATGGGCGGGAGCCTGCGCAACCCGGCGAACTTTTGCGGCGTCGTCGGCTTGAGGCCATCGCCGGGTCGCGTGCCGACTTATCCGTCGATCAACATGTGGGGCACGCTGGGCGTATTAGGCCCCATAGCGCGCACGGCTGAGGACGCGGCGTGGTTGCTGTCGATTCAGGCGGGCGATGATCCCAGAACTGCGATTGGCCGATGTGGCGATCCGACTATGTTCCGCGAACCGCTGGATCGTGATTTCAAAGGCGTGCGCATCGCCTGGAGCCCCACGCTCGGAGGTTTGCCCGTAGAAAAAGGCGTGCGCGATGCGCTGCAAAATTCGCTGAGACGCTTCGAAGCAATTGGCGCAATCGTCGAAGAGGCCGAACCCGATCTGGAGATTGCGGATAACGCGTTTCAGGTGCTGCGCGCGCTGCATCTGGTGAACAGTCTCGGCGGTCACTACAAAAATCACAAATCGCTGCTCAAAGACACGGCGGTCTGGAACATCGAGCAGGGCCTCAAGCTCACCGGCGAGCAGATCGCCGAGGCACAGTCCCAGCAGTCAAAGTGCTTTGAGCGCATGCAGCGATTTCTGACCAAGTACGACTATTTCATCTGCCCGGTCAATCAGGTGTTGCCGTTCGACATCAATACGCCGTACCCGATGGAAATCGATGGCAAGCCGCTCGCAAACTACCTCGAGTGGATGAAATCGGCCTGTCGGATCACCATGACCTCGCATCCCGCCGCCAGCGCGCCGGTTGCGTTCGCCGCGAACGGGCTACCCGTCGGGATGCAGATCGTCGGGCACTTTGGATGCGAGCTGGAGGTTCTGCAACTGGTGCACGCTGTGCAGTTGCCGCTGACTGAGCGAATCGCAACGTCGTAAGAATCCCGCCATTGCTTAGGCCAAACGAGCCGGGGAACCTGCTGATCGACTGTGGGAGCTGTTCCACCGCGAATGGCCGCTGTCGCTTGCGCGCATCGCGGTAGAACCGCTCCCACAAGGGCAGTTCTTTTTCTGAGCGCAAGACGTCGTCGTTGGACTGGTAGTGACTATGGCCTGATCTTTACCCCGTTTGCGCGTTCAGCCGCGGTCACCAGCTCGGCGACCATGCCGTCGCCCAGCCCCATCGCGCACGCCTGTACCAGTGTTTGATGCACTGCCTCGCCCATCCAGCTGGTGAGCGGCATGCTCTCGGTGAAATGGGTGTAATAGCGCAAATCTTTACGCGCATTGTCAAGCTGAAATTTAAGGCCGCCCATGTCGCCGTCAAGCGTCTTTGCCATCGCCTGAAAGAGACCGGAATTCACGCCGCCGGCACTCACCACATGCACTAATTGCTTCGGGTCAACCCCGGACTTCACCGCCGCGGCAAATGCTTCGGCCGAAGCTGCGCAAATTGCCTGCGCGATGAAATTATTCATCAGTTTGATCTTGTGACCTGCGCCCGGAGGGCCGACGTGAAAAATGTTTTCGCAATACGCTTTGAGCACCGGCTCGATGCGCGCGAAGGTCTCTTCAGTCGCTCCGACCATCGTGTTTAATGTGCCCAGCTCAGCCTCAACCGGCGTGCGCGCCAGCGGTGCGTCAACAAACTCTACGCCAATCGCCGCAAAGCGCGCGCGCAGGGAG
>JANXUB010000124.1 GCA_025352105.1 Burkholderiales bacterium
GTGCGGGTCTGCCTTCGCGCGCTCCAGCATCATTGGCGTGAACGCCTTGATGCCGTACACAACACCCATCACATTCACACCCATGACCCAGTCCCAGTCCTTGAGCGTGTTCTCCCAGATCAGGCCCCCGGAGCCGACGCCCGCGTTGTTGAACACCCAGTTCGGCGCGCCGAAACGTGCTTGGGTTGCGGCGGCTAGCGCATCAATCTGCTCATGCTTCGACACGTCCACACGCTGCGCTAAAACCTGCACGCCCGCAGCGACCATTTCGTTCGCCGCTGCGTCGAGCGCCACCTGCTCCACGTCGGCCAGCACCAAGTTGTAACCACGCGATGCGCCAAGCCGCGCGAACTCAAGCCCAAAGCCGGAACCTGCGCCGGTGATGACTAAAGTTTTTACCGCCGAATTTACGTGCCCGGTCATACCAATTTCACCAATTGTTTGCCGAAATTTTTGCCTTTGAGCAGGTCAAAAAACGCCTGTGGTGCGCTCGCCAAACCATCGGCAATTGATTCGCGAAATTTGAGTTTTCCGGTAGCGACAAGCCCGCCCAGTTCACCCAATCCTTCGGGCCACAAATTCATGTGTTCGGAGACGATGAAGCCCTCAATTTTCAGGCGCGATTGCAGGATCAACTGCGGCGCGGCCATCGGAATCGGCACCCCGTTGTAGCCCGAAATCATGCCGCACAATGCGATCCGTCCGAAGGCGTTCATGCGAAGCAAAACCGCATCCATGATCGTGCCGCCAACGTTTTCAAAATGGCAGTCAATGCCATGTGGCGTCACGGCTTTGAGCGCTGCGTAAAAGTCCGCAGGCTCGGGAAAGGCTTTGTAGTCGATGCATTCGTCAAAGCCCAGTTCATCGCGAACGTAGGCGCACTTATCGGGGCCACCCGCGATACCGACGACGTGCATACCTTTCAGTTTCGCGAGCTGGCCGACAACCGATCCCACCGCGCCGGATGCAGCGTCCACGCACACCGTTTCGCCTGCTTTAGGCTCGCAAATTTTCATGAGCCCGTACCACGCGGTCATGCCCGGCATACCGACGCTGCCGAGATACGCGGACAGCGGGATGTGCGTCGTGTCGACCTTGGTGACGTCGCCTTTGCCGGTGGCCGTTGAGTACAACTGCCAGCCACCAAATCCGACGACCTTGTCGCCGACTGCGTACTTATCGTTGCGTGACTCAACGACCTCGCCGACGGTGCCGCCGATCATCGTTTCATTCAGCGGTTGCGGCTGCGCATAGCTTTTCGCATCATTCATGCGACCCCTCATGTACGGGTCGAGAGACATGTAATGATGCTTCACGCGAAGCTGGCCGTCTTCAAGCGGCGCGAGTGGCGCTTCTTCAAGGCGAAAGTTAGCTGCGGTGGGTTCGCCCAAAGGACGGGATGCAAGGACGATACGTTGATTGTTCATAGAAGTCTCAGTGATTTAGTCCCCTCTCCCCCGGAGGGAGAGGGTTAGGGAGAGGGGGACGGTGGCGAAGCAGAGTGAAGGTGGCGAGCACGCCATCATCCCCCTCTCCCCCAGCCCCTCTCCCTCCGGGGGAGAGGGGGGTCCAAACGCGTCGCTAGCCGCCGGTCACCACTGAAACGCCACCGTCCACCGCGAGAATTTGCCCCGTGATGTGCTTGCCCGCATCGGACGCGAACAACAGCGCGATGCCCTTCAAATCTTCGTCATCGCCGATACGCAACAGTGGCGTTGTTTTGGCCAGCGCGTCCGGTCCGCCCATCGACGCCATGAGGCCCTTGGTCATTTTGCTCGGGAAAAATCCCGGCGCAATGGCGTTCACGCGGATTCCGAACTGGCCCCATTCAGCGGCGAGCGTTCGCGTGAAGTTCACCACTGCGCCCTTCGACGTGTTGTACGCAATCGTCTTCATGAACGGCGGATTTCCTGCGAGCCCCGCGATAGATGCGACGCTGATGATGCTGCCGGTTTTGCGCGGAATCATACTGGCTTTGCCGATGGCTTGCGAGAGCACAAAGATGCCGCGAATGTTCAGATTCATCACCTTGTCCCACGCCTCAATCGGGTGATCCTCGGCCGGCGCGCCCCAGCTTGCGCCTGCGTTGTTGACCAGAATGTCCACGTCGCCGAGCTGTTTCAATGCGGCGGTTGCAAGCGCCGTGGTGCCTTCGACGGTGCCGCAATCCGCCGCAATCGCGGAGGCGTTGATGCCCGCCGCTTTGAGTTCTGCGACCGCTTGGTCAAGCTCGTCCTGCTTGCGCGCGGAGAGCAGCACCGTTGCGCCCGCCTCGCCCAGCGAGTGCGCAATTTGCAACCCGAGGCCACGCGAGCCGCCGGTGATCAGTGCTTTTTTTCCGGTCAGGTCGAAGAGTGCTTTTATGTTGCGTGCGTTCATGGTGTCCTCCTAAAAACTGTCGATTGAAATGTTGGCGCAGGTCATGTCGCGCGAGCTGACGGGCGCGAGCCATGCGTCGATTTTTGGTAACTCGTAATGGAAAAAGTAGCGCATCGCCGCGCGTTTGCCTTCGATAAACGCGTCGTGGCGGGTTCTGGTCCCCTCTCCCTCGGGGAGAGGGCTAGGGTGAGGGTGGTCGCTGAACGTCAACGTCACATCCAACCATATCCAAGCCAAAACCGTATGCCCAAACGCCTGCAAATAAGGCGTAGCGTTTGCCAGCGCTTCAGTCGGAATGCCCGTCGACCAAGCAGCCTTCGTCGCCCCCCCAACGCGTTGCAAAGCACGCGCCAAAGCCTGCGCATGATCCGCCAGCGCTGGCACATGCATCGCCCGCATGATGGTGTCGTTCATGCGCGTTGCGAGCAGCGTGAGGCCTTTGCCGCCGTCCATCACGACCTTACGGCCAAGCAGATCGAGCGCCTGAATGCCGTGGGTGCCCTCGTGAATCATGTTCAGACGGTTGTCGCGCCAGTATTGTTCGACCGGAAAGTCGCGCGTGTAGCCGTATCCACCGTGAATCTGGATCGCGAGCGAATTCGCCTCAAGGCACCATTCACTCGGCCAGCTTTTGGCAATCGGCGTCAGCACTTCGAGCAGCAGTTTCGCGTCTGCGAGCGCTTCGCCTTCGCCCGTATGCGTTTCGTCCACCAGTCGCGCACAGTAAAGCTCCAGCGCCAGCGCGCCTTCGCAATACGCCTTCTGCGCAAGCAGCATGCGCTTGATGTCGGCGTGCTCGATGATGGGGATCGGCTTTTGCTCGACGGCCTTGCCGCCGGTCGTAATCGGACGTCCCTGCGCGCGCTGCTTGGCGTAGTCCAGCGACGCTTCGTAGCCCGCCATGCCGAGCATCGTCGCAGCGAGCCCAACGCCGATGCGCGCCTCGTTCATCATGTGGAACATGCAGCGCAGGCCGTCACCCGGTTTGCCAACGAGATATCCCACCGCACCGGCCTTGCCGCCCGGTTTGAACTTGCCTTCACCAAAGTTGAGCAACGCATTGGTCGTGCCGCGCCAACCACATTTATGGTTGAGGCCTGCCAGCGCTACGTCGTTGCGCTCTCCTGTCAGTTCGCCGTTGGTGTCGACCACTTTCTTCGGCACAATAAACAGCGAAATCCCCCGCGTGCCCGGAATCAGCTTGCCTTCCGAGTCAGGAATCTTTGCCAACACCAAGTGCACGATGTTCTCGGTGATCTCATGCTCACCACCCGAGATCCACATCTTGTTGCCGGTCAGGCGGTAACGTGGGCCGAGCGGATCGTTTTCATCGTCCGGTTCAGCACGTGTCGCGACGTCCGACAGCGACGACCCCGCCTGCGGCTCGGACAAGCACATCGTGCCCATCCAGCGGCCCGCGAATTCATTCTTGGCGAACACCTGCTTCTGCATCTCGGTGCCATGCACCATGATTAAGTTCGCGTTGCCAACCGTCAGCATCGCCCAACTGATGCTCACCGACGCCATACTGAAAATCGCGTTCGCCGATGCCTCAACGGTGTACGGCAACTGCATGCCGCCCCACTCGTAATCCTGCGCCGCCGCCAGCATGCCCGAGCCCGCGTATGCCGCCCACGCATCATGCGTCGCCTGCGGCAGGATCACCTTTTCGCCGTCGAAATGCGGCTCCTGCAAATCAACGAGGCGATTGAACGGCGCGTACTTGTCCTTGGCGATTTTTTCGGCCGTGTCGAGCACCGCGCCGAACGTCCCTGTGCTGTGATCCGCAAAGCGCGGACGCGCACAAAGCTCGCCCACCTTGAGCCAGTCATTCAGTAAAAAATCCAGCGTTGCGCGCACTCTGAGTCTCCGTTCCGCGTAGTTGGGTTTGTTCATAGTTCGACGGACATCCGGTTAAGCGCTTTATGTCCAGACCACGATTCTCCTCGTTCGCCTGAAAAGAACACTCTAATGTTTTATGCCTGCTCCTCGAATGTGAAATCGCCGGAAGCAAATTAAGACGATCTCCCCTACTGCTCAAGTTGTCTCGCTCGAATCGCGGGCGCAGCCGCGAATGTTGCACTCAAACGCGTCAGCAGTGCGTGCTTGAACTTGAGTGTCAACGGATCAAGCCAAACGCAACCCTGCGACACGCCGCCGAGTTCGACGCGCAGGAATACAGCGTCGGAATAGCAATAAGCGGACAACGAGTGAGCCGATGCCAGTCCAGGAGGAAGCCGCGTCTACCCGCTCCCTGCCATGCCGGGGGCACTTTTGGAATAGTGCCGCGTCACGCTGGTGTCGTGTCACAAGTGGAAAATGAAAGCGGCATCAAGGCAACAACTTTTTCGTTAAATGCGCATTTTAATTGGGGCTGAAGCTCAAAAGTGATCTATGTCAACTATTTGCATTTCGACAACGTAGCCCTATTAAATCAGTCATTTCAGTCAAAAGCTGTTAACCGAAAACGCAGGCCTCACGGCAACGTCAACCCGCAATTCGTCACCAGCCAGGCGTTCAGCGCGGCCCCGGTTTTCCGGGCAGAACTGCCGAGAGCGAGGCCATCGGTCAACCCCGTATCGCGGAAACCAAGCAACGCTCGGAGCACAATCAAAGCGTCTTTGCTATCGACGACGTTGTCGCCGTCGACGTCAACGAAGAGTCCGCTTCGCATGGCTTCGACCGCCGCCTGAATCGTGCTGGCCGGGACAACGCTGGTTGGATTCTTGGCGTTTGCGGTCAGGTCAACGTTCGGAAGCGCGTTGGCAATGTAGCGTGCGAGCAGGAGAGCGTCGGTGTGCGCGAGCACGACGCCATCGTCATCGAGATCAAGCGAACAGGCGAGCTTGTTGCGCAGCAGGAAGACGGCCGATTGCAATCCGACCGTGGCTGTCGCCTGATAGCTTCCGGCGACGCCGTTGGCGGTGAGCGTGGTGGCGGTAGCAACACCGCTGGCGTTGGCCAGCACCGCGCTCGCACTGGCAAATGCCGCTGATGCGCCTGTTGTCGGTGCGGTGAAGGTCACAGACGCGCCCGGCACCGGAACGCCGCCGCCGTCCTTGACCAATACCTTGAGTGCTGTGGGGAACGCCGTGTTGACGGTTGTCGATTGCGGCGTACCGGCCTGCGCCGTGAGGCTGTAACAAGCACCGGCATGGGCGACGATGCTGTCAAACGGCGTATTGGTGATGTTGGTGAAGGCGATGTCGTCAACCTCCCAGCCGCCGCCCGCACCGGAGAGATCAGTGCCGATGGCGAAGCGGACGCGTACGGTCTGGCCAGCGTAGGCCGTACCCAAACTGACCGTCACCGTTTCCAGCGCCGGATACGCTGCGTTTTGCTTGACGTAGGCGGTCAGGCCTTGCAGCGGATTGGTGTTCCCGGTGTAGGCGAGCAGCGTGCCGTTGTAGGTGGGTGCTGCCGATGCGCCGATGCTCGTCCAGCTCACGCCGTTGTCGGTACTGATCTGGATTTGCCCGCCGTCATAGTTGCCGCTGGTATCAAATTCGAAACTGAAGCGATGACGGAAGGTAAACGAGAAATTGCCAGTCGCTGCGACGGTGAGCGGCGGCGATTGCAACCACGTGAGTTGAGACGTACCGCTGTCAGGGCCGACCCAGCGATGATCCAAGCCGGAGATGGCGCTGCGCTGCCAGAGCAGATTGGGCGCGGGGCTGGCCACACTACTGCCAGTTGTCCAGACCGTATGCGTGCTCTCAACATCATCGGTTGCGGACTGATTCGCCTTTTGATCAGCGTTCACGCGGAACAAAACATGACCCACGTATGGGCGCACTGTGGCGAGCTGCGGGTCATCAACGGACACGGCAATGTCCGCCGTTTCAACTCCGGACGCAGCCGTGAGGCGCACCGGTAGCGTCAGGGTGATGGTCTGCTGCGGTACGGTCGACGCAATCGTGAGGCCAGCTCCGTTCGGGAAACTCACATGTGCGTTGCTTGAGCTCACGCCACCTGTCGTCGCCGAGAGCGGGATGGTGCCCACGTTACGTAGCGTCACCGTCATCGTGCCAGTTTCGCCGTTGTCGAGAATGTTGTCGCCATCGCAAAACGCAGGCGAATCGGTGATCGTCACGCCAACAATGGACAGCGCACCACCCACGACAGCGCTCTCGACCACGCCCGAATTATCGGACGAATAACGATCCGGCGAGACCGCGCCGACGCCCGCACCGCGCTTGGCGAACCCAGCGTAGCAGCGTGCGTAATCGGTCTGATCCTGCGCAAGCATGGCCGCCAAGAGCGCGTCGCGCGCCTCGATCATCGTCGGAGCGGAGGGGGTGAGCTTGTAGCCCGCGACGAGGTAGCGCTTCATGCGATCCTGCGCCTGCGCAAACGTGAGGCGTGGCGACGCGCCGAGCGTGTCGTTCAGCAGGTTGCTGTAGCACTCCCAGAGCATCGTGCCCCAGACTTCTCCGGTGTTGTGTACTTCCGAGTTACTGGCACCATCGGCACCGAACGCAGGCGGCGGCGATGCGGGCAGCGTCACGCCGTTCGCGATGTGGCGGAAACTGAGCGGATTTTTGGTCAGATCGCGTGAATATGGATAGCGGCGAATGCCCGCGTAGAAGCCGTTGTTGAGCGCATCAGGCGCGAAGTCCGGTCCGCCCGACAGATAGCCGCCGATGGCGTACGTGCCCGCAAAATTGGCGTTGCTTAGAATGCTTGCATCGCTAGCTTTCGCCAGCAGCAACAGCGCATGAAAATCAGCCCACCCTTCGCCCATACCCGCAGCAAGATTCGTCGACAAACCATTGGCGTTGCCGACCAGACGGTTGCTGATGTAGTGGCCCCACTCGTGGGCGATGACGCCGTTGTCGAGCGTACCGTCACGATTCACACCGACCACGCGCGCCATGCGCGCCGTCACTACCGCTGGCAGAGCAAGTTGGGCTTTGATGGCCGCGCCGTCGCTCTGCGAAATCTGCTGCGACGGAATTGTGATGGTGGCGTCCGTCCCGCCCATCGCAGTTGGCGCACCGGCAACGATGTTGGCGACGATCACGCCAATCGCGCCAGCGTTTTGTGCGTTTTTAACCTTGATGACGAACGAGCAAGCGCCGCGATCAATAAGGGCAATCTTTCCGCTCACAGCAACGCCGTTGGTGAGTGCCGTACAGCCATCAGCGGGCAGTGCCGCAACAACATTGTTCGTCAGGTCGTAGGTCTGCGCACCAAAGTTCGCCAGCGCGCCAGTCTTCGCCCCGGCAATCGCCGCTGGCGCCGTGATCCTGACCAGCTGCGCGCCTGCGCCGCTGAACACGTACATGCGCATGCGCGGCCGCCCTCCGTCGGCGGGGGTCGCCATGTTGGCGTTATTGAGCGCCGCGTAGTCCTGTCCTTCGGCAAAGATCGGGTCGTTCGCGGCACCGCCACGACCAAAATTGTCGGTCTGCGCATTGCCGGACACTTCGTCGAATCCTGAGTCGTAAAACCAGTCGTGCAGGAAATTGTTCATGTAGAACAAATTGGTGACCGACGCCATGATCTGGTCGTTCGTTACGTTCGGTGCGACAGCCGTGTTGTAGGTGCGGTCAAACGTCGTTGAGCTCGTTGTAGTGGGGCGCAAATCGCCAGCCTGAAAATCTTCCGGCGCAACCAGGTCTGCGAACGCGTCCACGTTGTTGCCCGTGGTCGTCGTCGCGCCAGGTGCGAGCCACGGGTCGTTGCGGCTGAACGGAAAATTTTGCAGAGTGACAAGATTCGGCGTCACGAACGGGCCCTGATAACCGTCGGCCACACCCATTGGGTGCGGAAACCCGTTACGACCGGTCGGCGATGGCAGCGGCAAAAAGCTCGGGCCCGCCTCAGCAAACACTTTGTAGCTGAACGCCACATCCGCCGTCTGATTATTGCGATAGAGCACCGTGGAATCCTCGGCCGACACCACATAGGCGTAGCTATCGAGTCCGAATGGAATGCGCCCATCGCGGACCTGCACTTCGACGTAGTACGCGGGCACGAGTCGGTTGGGCAAGCGGAACAAAACCGGCTTGGTGCGAACAGGAATGGCCAGCTGCGAGCCGTCCGCGCTCAACGTGCCGTCCGGCAGCGCGTAATGCTGGTAGCCATCGCGATTTACGGTGGCAACGAGCGCGCTCGCAGTGCCTGCGGCAAACGACCAGTCGCCGAGCGCGGCCTCCGCCGCCGACGCGGCCGAGAGCTTGAACGGCGCAGTACCGTCCCCACTCATCACGTAGCCACCGATGGCGACGAGGCTGCGATCCGCGCCCAGCAAAACGGCTGCGTCCTCGCGAAACACTTCGATGTCGTTGATGCGGTTACGGAATTTGACCAGCGTCGCGCCGTTCGGCATGGTCTGCGTCAACAAGACCGGTAGCTGCGCGACATCGGCGGAACTGAGGCGATACTGAGTGCCAAGCCCGGTGAGATAGGCGCGGGCAACGGGCACCGGATCGGATGATGCCGCAGCGGCAGCACTCAGATTAGCGGCCGCACCGCTTGCCTGTCCCCAGAGAAACGTCGGCACGCCGAGGCGAGAATCGAACTGGGTCTGCGCGGTGACATCGCCCTTTTTCGCGGACTGATTTTGCTCCAGCGATTTACCAACGGGTGCCGCATCACGGAGCGCGTCAATGCCGCGAAGGTTGCGGGCTGGCGCTTCGGTGCTGACAACCAGTGCCAACGCCAGAATCACGGCGCTGATCGCGACGCTATTCCGACCCATATTCGAACTCGGTTCGGAACCCATGTGCTTCATGCTGCAAATCCACTCAAACTTGACTTGCGACGAATGGTAGCCCGGAAACTTCTGAATTGGGACTATTGCTCAGCGTTTCTCTGAAAGCACCGTTCAATCAGGGGTGGGAACGGAATATGGCAAAAATCGACTATCTTAAAAAATGCGTCGGAGCCCTTGCATTTGCATCAAAAAGTCAAGAAAGCTGTCACCCCAACCAAACTCGCGCATTTTCAAACATCCGCAGCCACGGCGAGCGCGTCCAGCCCTCGGGATGCCACGAGAAATTCTCGACGCGATGGGTGCGCTCTGGATGCGGCATCAGCACGTTGAAACGACCGTCTGCCGTAGTCAGACCGGTGATTCCGCCGGGTGAACCGTTCGGATTCAGCGGATAGTTCTCCGTCGCCGCTCCGTTGCTGTCGACGAAGCGCATCGTGACGAGTGGCTGCGCCGCTTCGAATTGCTCATCGGACTTGAATTGCGCGAAGCCTTCGCCGTGCGCGACCACAATCGGCAAGCGCGTTTGCTCCATGCCTTTGAAGAAGATAGACGGCGTTTCCATCACTTCAACCAGTGCGGTGCGGCATTCAAACTGCTCGCTACCGTTTCGAATAAATTTTGGCCAATGCTCCGCTCCGGGAATGATCGGGGCCATCTGCGCGAGCATCTGGCAGCCATTGCAGATACCGAGCGCGAAGGTATCGTCCTCTCCGAAAAATTCCTGAAACTGTGTGCGCAGTTCGGCGTTCAAGAGGATCGATTTTGCCCAGCCCGCGCCCGCGCCGAGCACGTCGCCGTAACTGAAACCACCGCAGGCGACGAACCCTTTGAACTCATCAAGCGACCGCCGACCCGATTGCAAGTCGGTCATGTGAACATCGTAGGCATCGAAGCCCGCCATCGTGAACACGTGGCCGGTTTCGATGTGCGAGTTCACGCCCTGCTCACGCAGAATCGCGACCTTTGGTCGCGCACCCGTCGCGATAAACGGCGCGGCAACGTTTTCCTTTGGGTCAAACAACACACGCGGCACCAGGCCCGCGTCATCATCGTCGAACACCCGGTCGAACTCGGAGTCAACGCAGTCCGGATTGTCACGAAGACGCTGGATTTCGATGCTGGTGGCGCTCCACGCGGTGTGCAACGCCTGGCGCGCTTCGTCGAAGATAGTTTTTCCACCGTGCTCGACGGTGAACTTGCCGTCGGC
>JANXUB010000140.1 GCA_025352105.1 Burkholderiales bacterium
ATCCGTCACAAAACTCACCAAAAAGCCGCTCTTTTCTGCCCATTTCCTATGCATTCACTGCCCACTTTTTATGCACTCCCTCCCGCTATCCCAATAAATTCAATACTCAGCGAAATACTTCAATTTATTTTTGAGAATTGGTGAAAAGCTTCATTTTTTTCGCTTAACGCTGGGCTTTGCTGATGCAGTCGCTGTCGTTTTCTCGCTGATCGCTCGTTCGTCAGCAATAAATTGGCGGATAGCTGGGTAAACAACGTTGCGCCAACGGCTTCCAGAGAAGATTCCGTAATGCCCGCAACCATCAACCAACAAGTGCTTCCTTCGCGTATTAGGGATGCCCGAGCAAAGCCCGTGTGCTGCGTCAGTCTGGCCCGGGCAGGAAATGTCGTCCAGCTCGCCTTCGACAGTCATCAGCCCGATGTCGCGGATCGTCTTCGGGTCGACGAGCTCGCCGGAAATCTCCATGACGCCGCGCGGCAGCTGAAACTCCTGGAACACGCGCTGTACCGTCTCCAGGTAGTAGGCCGCATCGAGATCGAGCACGGCGTTGTATTCGTCATAGAACTTGCGATGCGTCTCAGCATCAGCCCCATCGCCTTTAATCAGATCGCGGAAGAAATCCCAATGGGACTTAGCGTGATGATTCGGATTCATCGCCACGAAACCGTAGTGCTGCAAAAAACCGGGATAAACGCGGCGACCAAATCCAGGATACTTCGCCGGCACGCGAGAAATCACGTGCTGTTCGAACCACTCAATATTGTGTTTGGTAGCGTAGTCATTAACCTTTGATGGATTAACGCGCGTGTCGATCGGCCCGCCCATCATCACCATCGATTTCGGTCGCATCGGATCATTGTGGGCAGCCATCAGGCTCACCGCACACATCACAGGCACCGTCGGTTGACACACCGAAATCACATGCACGTTCGGGCCGAGCGATTGCAAAAACTCGGTCACATAGCGCACATAGTCATCGAGATGAAAGAGCCCTTCCGACAACGGCACGATGCGCGCATCACGCCAGTCCGTGACGAACACCTCGTGGTGTTGAACCAGCGAACGAACCGTGTCACGCAACAGCGTGGAATGATGCCCCGACAGCGGCGCAACCAACAAAATACGAGACTCACCCTTCGCGCCTACTTTGGTGAAGCGCCGCAACTGGCAAAACGCCTTGTCTTCGACGACTGTTTCCTCGACAGCATGCGTGTGCTCATCAACGACTACGCTGTGAATACCGAAGGGCAACTTCGGATACTCCTGCGACAGTCGCATCGTTAACTCGCTGGACGCAGCCAACAAATCGCTCGCAGGCATACCTTTCCAAGGATTGCCAGACGATTGCGCCCAGTTCATGCCCATTTGTGCGGCGAACCGCATCGGCGCACCGAGGGACTTTTGCATTTCGTGAAAGGCGTACAGCATCGTTTCTCTACTCTCGTGAATTTCTGTTGTTCTTGTTTGACGCGTTGACTAGATCAAGCTCAAGCCGCGATTCAAGTCTTCTCGCAAGTCGCTTTGCGACTCCAGCCCTACGGCTACGCGAATCAGGGTATCAGTAATACCTGACGCATCCCTTGCCGCCTGACTCATGCGCGAATGCGTGGTGCTCGCCGGATGCGTAATGGTCGTTTTCACATCGCCCAGATTGCCAGTGATGGACATGATCTTGACCGCGTCAATCACTTTCCAGGCTTCGGCTTTGCCGCCCTTCACCGAGAACGAAAGCACCGCCCCGCCGCCCGACTGCTGACGCTTGGCCAGCGCGACGTTTGGATGCGAATCAAGGAAAGGGTAGTTCACTTTGGCGACTTTGGGGTGCGCGGCAAGCCACTCGGCCAACGCCAAACCGTTCTCGCTGTGAGCGCGCATGCGAATCGGCAGCGTCTCCAGCCCCTTCAAAATCACCCACGCGTTGAACGGAGCCATTGACGGCCCGGTCGTGCGCAAAAAGTTGTAAACGCGTTCGCGGCACAATTCCTTCGTACCCACCAGCGCGCCGCCCATCACGCGGCCTTGACCATCCAGATGCTTCGACGCCGAATGCACCACGACATCCGCGCCGAGCGACAACGGTCGTTGCAGAATCGGCGTGCAGAAACAATTGTCAACGGCGAACACCGCGCCGACTTGGCGCGACATCTCGGCAATCGCTGCAATATCGAACACTTCAGCCGTCGGGTTCGATGGCGTTTCCAGAAACACGAGCTTGGTGCCAGGCTTGATCGCTGCGGCCCACGCGTCCAGCGACGTACTGTTAACCACTTCACAAGTCACGCCGAACTTGCCCATCACCGGCGGACCGAACACGTTCAGCGTTGAGCCAAATACGCTGCCGCTCGTGACAATATGATCGCCCACCGAACACAGCGTCATCGCGAGTGTTGAAATCGCGGCCATACCCGTGCTTGCCGCGATACAGGCTTCTGCGCCCTCAAGCGCGGCAAGGCGCTGCTCGAACATGTCCACCGTCGGGTTGGTGAAGCGCGAATAGATGTAGCCTGGCTCTTCGCCTGTGAAGCGCTTCGCCGCCATTTCGGCGCTCTCGTGCACAAAGCTCACCGTCGGAAACAGCGCTTCCGAATGTTCGTTGAACGACGTACGCATGCCGCCTGCGCGGATGGCTAGGGTGTCGAGAGAAAGTTCGTTGTTATCCATATTTTCTTTTGCTTCGCGTCGTATCAGCCATAGGGCACGATCCGGTCTCGCCCGATTTAACTCAAGCTCGCCACCTCTAAAAATTCGCAATCAGAAAAGAGATGATTTGAAATCTTAGTTCGCTTAGCGATGCGTCCAAGCACAGTGGAGAGGTCGGAGGCGCGAATGGGCACGAGTGGTCGTGCCGCTAACTCGTAGTAAGAATCGTGCTCTCCCACCTGTGCCCAGTCAAAGACAAAGTAGCCACGCTGAGCAAGCGCTACATATGAATCCGGCCTAGGTACGTCAATATGAAGTTTGCATTCGCACCTAGGTGACTGCTCCAAAATCAATTTCTCCACATCAGAAATGCCGTCGAAGGCAGTTGGCGGAACATATCCAGATCCGGCAGTTACGAAAGCCGCGACCTGTTCAGATTTGTCAATCCCAATCCAAACCAAATCCAACCCGTCGATTTCATCTGGTTCGAGACTCACTGATCCGACCCCACCAATTCGCCCCTCGACTCATCGCGCGAGGTCGCCAGCCCCAGCAAAAATTGTGGGGTAATGTCGCCGGTGACGTAGCAACCATCGAAGCACGACGCATCAAAATCTTCAATCGCGGGGTTGCCCGCGCGGATCGCCCGCTTCATGCCGTCGATGGTTTGATAGATCACGCGTTCAGCGCCGATTTCGGTGGCTACCTGTTCGTGCGTTTTGCCAACGGCGATGAGCTCGCTTGGCGTGGGCATGTCGATGCCATACACATTCGGGTAAATCACCGGTGGCGCGGCGCTGGCGAAAAACACCTTCACCGCCCCCGCTTCACGCGCCATCTGCACGATTTCTCGGCTTGTGGTTCCGCGCACGATGGAGTCATCCACCAACAGCACCGTTTTGCCAGCAAATTCGCTGGCAATCGGGTTCAATTTCTGGCGCACGCTCTTTTTGCGCATCGCTTGGCCCGGCATGATGAAAGTGCGACCGACGTATCGGTTTTTCACGAAACCTTCGCGGTACGGTCGGCCAATTTTCGAAGCGAGTTCGAGCGCGCTGGGGCGGGACGAATCGGGGATCGGCACGACGACGTCTATCGTCTCCCAATCCGGCAGCTTCATCACCTCATTGGCAAGCTCGTTACCCAGACGAATCCGCGCCTCATAAACGCTGATGCCATCGATGACGGAGTCGGGTCGCGCGAGGTAAACGTACTCAAAAATGCAAGGATGCAGCTTCGGGTTGTCAGCGCATTGTTTCGCATGAATATCGCCCGCGAAATCGATGAACAGCGCTTCGCCGGGCGCGACATCGCGCTCGAATTTAAAGCCCAGTACATCGAGCGCAACCGTCTCGCTGGCAACCGCATATTCCGGCCCGGCCATCGTGTCGTTACGGCCATAAACCATCGGGCGAATGCCATGCGGATCGCGGAACGCAACGAGTCCGTAACCCGCAATCATGGCGAGTACAGCATACGCGCCGCGACAACGCTGATGCACACCACGCACAGCCGTAAAAATCTTTTCGGGCGTTAACTTGACGCCTTGGGCCGCGCGCTCAAGCTCCAGCGCAAACACGTTCAGCAACACTTCCGAGTCGGAATTCGTGTTGATGTGTCGTGCGTCGACATTGAACAACTCGCGCTTGAGCGATTCGCCATTGGTCAAATTACCGTTGTGCGCGAGCGTGATGCCGAACGGCGAATTCACGTAGAAGGGTTGCGCCTCATGCACGCTGACGGCTGAGCCTGCCGTCGGGTAGCGCGTATGGCCGATGCCTGCGCTGCCGAGCAAGTCGCGCATGTTGCGCGTGCGGAAAATGTCCAGAACCATGCCTTTGGCTTTGTGCATGTGAAACACTGCGCCGTCAGCCGTCATGATGCCTGCCGCGTCCTGTCCGCGATGTTGCAGGCACATCAGACCGTCGTAAATCAACTGGTTCACGGGACCGTGCGACACAATACCAATCACACCACACATAGGTCAGTCCTCAACAGTGTCGTTTGCGTTGCGGAAAATTTGAAACGCTTCGCCAGATCATCAGGCAATTTGCTGCGCAAGATCGCGGCAAACGTGGCCAACGGCTTGGCCGTCATGCTGTCGCGCCACCAGTTCATGCCCGGCAACTGGGTGGCTCCGGCGACAAACACCAGCAGCACTGCGATCAATGCGCCGCGCAGCACGCCGAACATCATGCCCAGCGCCCGGTCGACAAACGACAGCCCGATGACGTGAACCAATTTTGCGAACAAAAAACCGACGACGCTTAACGTCACGAACACGCCCAAAAACACAATCGCGTAGCCCGCCAGCAGGCGCAGCCACGGCGTGTCACGCGCAAACGGCAGCACTTGCGCAATTTGCTCGCCGAAGACAAACATGCAGATGATGGCGGCGACCCATGCGGCCAGCGCAAATACTTCGCGAATGACGCCGCGCCACAAGCCAATCAGCGCCGAGAGCGTGATCACCACTACCACTGCGATATCGAAACCAGTCATGCGCAGCAGCTCCGGTGCGACTCAGGCATGGCTCATTGGAGGACGAGCACTTTCGCCTCAAATCCCGCCTGCGCGAGCTTTGCGCGTGCCGATTCAGCTTGCTGCCTGGTCGCGTACGGACCGACGCGCACGCGGATCACGACGCCGTTGGTCACGTCAATTTTCTCGGTGTAAACCGGAAATTTGAGGCCTCTGGCTTTGTCGTACATCTGCTTCGCGGTGGCCGGGTCGCGCACTGCGATGACTTGAACCACGTGCTGGCCGGATTTGCGGTCGGCGGGCGAAGGTTCTTTCGCAGCGACCTTTTCGGGGGCTTTTTCTGCTGGTTTCGCCGCAGGTTTCTCGGCTTCTTTCGGCGCGACAACAGCTGGCTTTGTCTCAACGGGAGCTGCTTTTGGGGCAACCGCCGCAACAGACGGGGTCGGCGCAGGAATCGTCGGCGTAGTAACTACGCCGCTCACCGCCGCTTGTGCGCCGCTAGGTTCGGTAATCGCCGGAATTTCGGCGGGCTTTTCTGCGACTTTAGCGCCCGATTTTTTCGCATCTGCGCCCGCCGGAAATTTCGGCTCGAACTTGGTGCCTTCGACCGGCGGGATGCGCACGTCGACGTTGTCTGGCAACGGCGGGGGCTCGCGCTCCAAAAACATCGGAACGGCAATGATCGCAATCAACAACAGGATGGACGCCCCGAGCAAGCGCCGATTGGCGCGTCGGCGCAGAAGGTCTACGTTATCTGGCGTAGGCAGAGGCGTCGCGGCAGCGGCCATGAAATATCGCGGTGCTCAGAGGGCTTGCGCCACCGTGAGGAAAGAACCAAAGACCACGATTCTATCGGCTTCAGCCGCCAGTTTCCGCGCCGCAGCATAAGCCTCGGCAACGCTCGCGTGGCGGTGGATTGCGCGATCCTTGACGCCCACTGCGGCCAACGCGGAAGCCAAGATTTCGATCTCCGCGCCGCGCGGTGCGGGTAGCGGCGCGATGTGCCATTCGTCGATGCGCCCCTGCACGGCCGCGACGACCGCAGCGATGTCCTTGTCCTTGAGCATCGCAAAAACAGCGTGCGTCGTCGGAAAAAAGGCCATGTCAGCGAGCGCTCGCTCAAGCGCAATCGCAGCATGAGCATTGTGGCCAACGTCAAGCACCGTCACCGGACGCCCTGCAAGTACCTGAAAACGGCCGGGCCAGTTGACGTCCAGCAGGCCTTGTTTCACTGCGCCTTGCGATACCGGAAGGCGGTCGTTCAGGGCATGCAGCGCGGCGAGCGCGGCGGCGGCGTTACCGAGCTGATAACCGCCGCGCAGGGCGGGAAGCGGGAGGCCGTGGCGGTGTTTTAAGTCCCCTCTCCCGCGGTGCGGCGTGGGCAGGCGTGCGCTAGTGAGCACGGGGCGGAGGGTGAGAGCGGCGGCTTGGGCAGCGCTATTGCCTACGCCATCGCCCTCACCCCAACCCTCTCCCGCACTGCGGGAGAGGGGGTCAGACGCCCAGAACCCCCACTGATTAGGCGTTTCCGGCGATTTCTGCCAGCCGAAGTCGCGTCCGATGTAGCTCGCCAATGCGCCGCGCGCCTCAGCCGTCGCGATCAGCGACTCTGGTGGATCGGGCTCGGCGATGATGGCCGGACGGCCTTTGCGCAGAATCCCAGCCTTTTCCACCGCAATCAATTCACGCGTCGACCCGAGAAATTCGGTGTGGTCCAGCGCGATGCTCGTGATCACCGCACAGTCGGCGTCCAGAATATTGGTCGCATCCAGCCGCCCGCCCAAGCCGACCTCAATCACCCAGGCATCTAGTTTGGCGGCGGCAAAAAGGTGAAACGCGGCGAGCGTCGTGTATTCGAAGAACGTGAGCGGCAAATTGCCTTCGGCTTCGCGCGCTGTCTCGACGGCTTCAAATGCGGCCACCAGCTCGGCGTCGCTCGCCTCATCCCCGTTCACGACGATGCGCTCGTTGAAGCGATGAATGTGCGGCGACGTATATCTCGCGACTCGAAACCCCGCCGCCCGGAGGATTGACGAGAGGTAAGCGCACACCGACCCTTTGCCATTCGTGCCCGCAACAAGAATCACCGGGCACTTCGGCGCAACCCGCATCCGGTCAAAAATCGGCCGGATTCGCTCCAGACCCATCACGATTTCCGGGCCAGAACGAATCGCGTAAATGCGGGTGAGCCAGTCGACGAGGGCGCTCATTGCTGCGAGCCGTGAGTGTTTTGTCGGATCGGCGCTGGCTGCGAATGGCAGCGTTCGCGACAATTTCCACGTCGACTAAAACTAGCAGCTTCTTGGTGAAATGACGATTGCGTCGGGGCTAAACCCATAAATAGCAATAAGTCAACATACAACGCTTTAAACCGGTAGCCCCAATGCAGTGGCGCTTTCAGCGCAAAGCTGTAAACCAATTTAATGCAGCGCACTCAGCAATTTGGCGAGCGTCGCCTTCATTTCGCGGCGGTCGACAATCATGTCAATCGCGCCGTGGTCGAGCAAAAATTCGGCGCGCTGAAAGCCCT
This sequence comes from Burkholderiales bacterium, assembly GCA_025352105.1. Lineage (GTDB taxonomy): Bacteria > Pseudomonadota > Gammaproteobacteria > Burkholderiales > Casimicrobiaceae > Casimicrobium. The sequence goes on from JANXUB010000140.1 coordinate 7,652, forward strand.
CCGGCAGTTTTTCGCGCACAGTCTGCTCAATCACCCGTTGACCCGCAAAACCCACCAGAGCGCCCGGCTCGGCGATCACAATGTCGCCCACAAACGCAAAACTCGCCGACACGCCGCCCATCGTTGGGTCGGTCAGCACGCTGATGTACGGCAATTTTTTCTCGGCCAACTCGGCCAGTCGCGATGTCGTTTTCGCCATTTGCAGCAGGGAGGCCATGCCCTCCTGCATCCTCGCGCCGCCCGAAGCGGCGACCGACACAAAGCCGCATTTCGCCTTGATCGCTGCGTCTACTCCGCGCGCGAAACGCTCGCCCACGACTGAGCCCATCGAGCCACCCATGAACTCGAATTCGAAGCAGGCAACGACCGCGGGCACTTTCTCAATCGCGCCCTGCATGACGACCAGCGCATCGGTCTCGCCGGTGGCCTCAGCGGCTAGCCGCAGCCGATCAGGATACTTTTTGCTGTCCTTGAATTTGAGCGAATCAATCGGCAGCACATCCGCGCCAATCTCCTTGCGCCCCGCCTCATCAAGCAGGCCGTTCAGCCGCGTACGCGCGCCGATCCGCATGTGATAGCTGCACTTCATGCAGACATGCTGATTTTTTTCCACGTCGGTGGTGTAGAGCACCGAATCGCACGACGGGCATTTGAGCCACAAGCCCTCTGGCACGCCGCGCTTTGAAGCGCCGTCGCTCTTGTTGGCACCGGGGATGATTTTGTCTAACCAGGACATGGGACACCCATTCCGTTGTTTTCTCGTGGACGCTGATTTTCGCGGATTTGTCCGAAACCGCCTAACCACCGCGAGCGACGTCCATTTGTCAGGACAACGCACGATCTTCAGCGTTCGTCGCGCAGATAATCAGGCCATGTCCAAATCCTTGAGCGGTATCCGCGTTCTTGATCTCACCCGACTGCTGCCTGGGCCCGCCTGCACGCGCATGCTGGCGGACTGGGGCGCGGCAGTGACAAAGATTGAGCCGCCAGAGGGTGACTACGCCAATCGCCTTGGTTTGCCCGCCGACGCGCCCGCCGCCCAGATTTCGCCGCTTTATTCGTTGGTCAACCGGGGCAAATCGATTGAACGGCTAGACCTGAAAACCGACGCTGGCCAAGCGCGGTTGTTGGATCTGGTTTTCGTGAGTGACGTGCTGGTCGAAGGTTTCCGTCCGGGCGTCATGGATCGGTTGCGGCTGGGTTTCGATGCGTTGAGCAAGCACAATCCGGCGCTTGTTTACTGCGCAATTACGGGCTACGGCAGCAGCAGCCCGTGGGCGCATCGTGCGGGGCATGACATCAACTATCTGGCGATGTCCGGCGTGCTCGACCAGATGGGCGAGCGTGGTCGGCCGCCGTCGATTTCCAACTGGCAGATTGCGGATTTGGCGGGAGGTGCGCTGGCGGCGGCAGCACGGATAAGCGCAGCGTTAGTCGCGGCAAAAACGACGGGGGTTGGCTCGTTTGTTGATGTGTCGATGACGCATGAAGTGGCCGAGCTCAACATCATCGCGGAGCACGCGTTGGCGCTCGATTCGTTGAAGCCCCGCGGCGAAGATTGGCTCACGGGCGGCTGGCCCTGCTATGCGGTTTATCGTACGGCGGACGAGCGATTTCTTGCTGTTGGCGCGCTTGAAGCGAAGTTTTGGCACGTGCTCTGCGACGCGCTTGGCAAGCCGCATTTGAAGGCGTTGGGCAACGCCGAAGGCATCGCCGCGATGCGTGTGAAAAAGGAACTCGCCGACTGCTTCATCGCGCAAAGCCTTTCGCATTGGACCGAAATCTTCGACGCTTTGGATTGCTGTGTGACGCCGGTGCTTACACTTGCGGAAGCAAAACAACATCGGCTATTTAAGGAGTCCCCATGAGCACAGCAAACGGCAAAGTTGCCATCATCACCGGCGCATCCGCGGGTATCGGCAAAGCGTCCGCCGTGGCGCTATTGAAGGCCGGTTACAGCGTGGCATTTGCCGGTCGTCGACAAGTAGAGCTTGAGGCGGCGGTCGCCTCAGCTGGCGAGGATGCGTCGCGTGGCATCGCAGTGGTGACCGATGTCGGCAACCCGGCGTCCGTCAAAAATCTGTTCGAGAAAACGGTGGCCGCGTTTGGCCGCGTTGATGTGATCTTCAACAATGCCGGGATCGGCGCGCCGCCTGTGCTGCTGGAAGACATCACCTACGAGCAGTGGAAAGCGGTCGTCGACACCAATCTGACCGGCGCATTTTTATGCACGCAGGAAGCTTTTCGCATCATGAAAGCGCAGAGCCCGCGCGGTGGCCGCATCATCAATAACGGCTCGATTTCGGCCTACGCGCCGCGCCCGAACAGCTCACCTTACACGTCAACCAAACACGCGATCACGGGGCTCACCAAAACAACATCGCTCGATGGCCGAAAGTACGATATTGCGTGCAGCCAAGTCGACATCGGCAACGCCGCCACCGAAATGACCGAGCGCATGACCAATGGGGTGATGCAAGCAAACGGCACGATGGCGATTGAGCCTCGCATGGACGTGAAACATGTGGCCGACGCCGTCGTTCACATTGCGGGTTTGCCGCTCGAAGCGAACGTGCAATTCATGACCATCATGGCCACCAAGATGCCGTATGTGGGGCGCGGCTAACGCGGCGGACTGACGGCTACGCTGCGTCTGTCATGGACGCTGCGTTTTCGCGCTGTGCGCGGCGTGCTTTTGACCGATAGAGCGCTCGATCGGCTGTACGCAGGGCGTCTGAAAATTCGCCCTCAATCACGTTAAACCGGGCCGAGCCATGACTGACCTTGCACGAAATCGCAGCAGGCGACGTTAACGCCAGTTGTTTCGGCAATTGCTGTTTCAGTTCGTCAATCCAGTCGGCATTCGTTCGTCGCATTTGCGCTGTTTCGACCACACAAAACTCATCGCCACCCAATCGCGCGACGATGGCGCCGGTGGGGGCGATACCGCGTAGTGTCTGCGCAAAAGTTTTCAGCAGCATATCGCCCGCTTCGTGACCATAGCCATCGTTGACACGCTTGAAATGGTCGATGTCAAACACATTGGCTACGCCCGGTTGGCCAACTGGCCATGTATCAAGCGCGTCGCGCAGCCCACGGCGATTGAACACGCCGGTCAGACTGTCCTCGGCCGCAAGGCGTCGCAGCAATGTCTGCTTTTCGGCGAAACAAAGCAGCAAGACGCCTGCGAGATAAGCGAGGATCACCGTTCCGCTGAGGCCGTAGACCAGTGCGTTGACGGGCGAACTCACGACGGCCGAAACCGGCCCACCGTAGACCACGACGGCGACCGCGCGCAGCGCGATGAACAGCATGAGCAAACCATTGGCTATCGTCAAAAAGCGGGCGGGAAAGTGGTAATAGCCATGATCGAGTTGACGCAGCAGCGCCATGTTCATGACTGTGATCACGCTCAGGCACGCTACCTGCACCAACACCCGGCCCACGAGGCTCGGCAAGAGGACGGCAAAAATGACGCTGCCAACCACGGCAACGCCCACCAACGGTGCCAATTGCATCAAGGCGGGCGGCTGATGTAGCAAGTGCCTCACGCCAACCAAAAACAGGCAAGCTCCGACGACCGTCAACGGATTCGCGATCAGCAGCACGATCGACGGTGGCAGAACCACTTGCAACGCGTTCAGCAAGTAACCGAGCGTAATGCAAACCGAACCGCCTACCCACCACGACAACGAGCGCGTCCATTCACCCACACGCCCTAGCAACGCGATCACAACCGAGACAACCAGCCCGGCGAGACCGAACACGAGCCCGATCATCGCCGGGTCGACCGACGTAAGCCAAAGGCTCATCCGGCGCTAACCCGATCAGTACCGAACTGTGCTCCGATGCCCATCACGCGAACAAGGCTGACAAAGCTTCATCGGTGAAGTCGCTCACCACATGCAGAATGTGCTGCGCATTGTTGAGCGCTTCGACTTGTTCGCGCGTTAACGTGCTGGTGATCACGACACACTTCATGCCCGCGCGCCGCGCCGCCTCAATGCCCGCCGGGGCATCCTCAAACACCACGCAATCGGCCGGGAGAGCGCCCAGTCGCTTGGCCGCCAACAAAAATATCTCCGGATCCGGCTTGCCGTGCGTGACGTCCGCGTTGCACACAATGGCCTGAAAGTGGTGACGCAGATTGAGCCCATCGAGCACCAGATCAACGTTGTGCGGCGGCGCTGCGGTGCCCAGACCACGCGCATAACCTGCCGCTGTCGTTCGCCGTAAGAACGCATCGGCGCCCTGGACCAAACTCATCTGCGAACGATATAGCTCGCGGAACAGAGATTCTTTGTAATCCGAGAGCCGATTGATTTCCGCGATTGGCACATCGGCCCCGAGCAAACGAGGGAATATTTCACGGTTGGTCAGCCCCGCCGACCAGCTGAAAAAATCGTCTCGATCCACGCTGATACCGAGCTCCGGCAGCAACGCGTCCCATGCCAGCTGGTGCGTGGGCATGGTGTCGGCAAGCGTGCCGTCCATATCAAAAATAAAAGTGCGCATCGGTGATTTCTTGCTACATAAAACCGCGTGAAACGCCGGAAAACAGCGCCCATTGGGGATTTCCGCGTTGACAGGGCCATCAGCTGCAAGCATAATCCATGGGTTTTTCTATCGGAGGATTCCACCACATGAAACATACAAATAAGTTTGCTCTCGCAGCAGTCGCCATCGCAGTAGCAGCCGGTCTGGCCGCTTGTGGCAAAAAAGAAGAGCCAAAAGCCGCTGCTCCCGCAGCAGCTCCGGCACCCGCCGCCGAAATGGTCGTCAAGATTGGCCACGTTGGCCCAACATCTGGCCAAATCGCTCACTTGGGCAAAGATAACGAAAACGGCGCACGTCTGGCTGTTGAAGAAGCCAATGCCAAAGGCATCATGGTTGACGGCAAGAAAGTCAAAATCGAGCTCCTGACCGAAGACGACGCAGCCGACGGCAAACAAGCCACCCAAGTTGCTCAAAAACTGATGGACGCTAAAGTAGTCGGCGTTGTCGGCCACCTGAACTCCGGCACCTCGATTCCAGCCTCGGCGATTTACAACACCGCCGGTGTTGCTCAAATCTCCCCATCGGCCACCAACCCAAAGCTCACCAATCAGGGCTTCAAGGGCGTGTTCCGCATGGTCGCCAATGACATCGCTCAAGGTGCCGCTATCGGCAACTACGCAGTCAAAGGCATGGGCGGCAAGAAAATCGCCATCATCGACGACAAGACCGCCTACGGCGTTGGCTTGGCCGATGAGACCGAAAAGGCTGTCAAAGCCGCCGGTGCAGCGATTGTGATCCGCGAAGCACTTGCCAACGAGAAAGAGCAAGACTTCAAAGGCGTTCTGACCAAAGTCAAAGCGAAGAACCCTGACGTCATCGTATTCGGCGGCATGGACGCTCAAGCAGGCCCAATGGTCAAGCAGATGAAAGCCCTCGGCATCAAGGCCAAGTTCATCTCTGGCGACGGCGCAAAATCCTCTGAGCTGATCAAGCTCGCAGGCGATGCAGGCGAAGGCGTTTACGCGACCGAAGCCGGTCTGCCGAAAGAGAAAATGCCACAGGGCGCGGCTTTCTATGACAAGTTCAAAGCCAAGTTCAATGCCGATGTTCAGGTTTACGCACCGTTCACCTACGACGCTACGAACGTTCTGATCGCAGCCATCGCCAAGGTCGGCACCGATCCAGCCAAAATCATCGACGCTATCAAAGCAACGTCAATGGACGGCGTGACCGGCAAGATCGCGTTTGACGACAAAGGCGACATCAAGGACGGCGCAGTGACCGTTTCCGTCATCAAAGGCGGCAAATGGGAAACCGTGCAAATCGTTGGTGGCCCAGCTGAAGCAGCAGCTGCACCGGCCGCTGCCGCGCCTGCACCAGCAGCCGCAGCACCAGCCAAAGAAGAGAAGAAGAAGTAATTCTCTTCACATTCTTCGCTTCATAAAAACGGCTCCTTCGGGAGCCGTTTTTTTATGTTCGGCGATCCTGAGTTGGACTACAGCTTATTGAATAATGTCTTATTGCGTGCGGGCTAGATAGGAAAAAGTCACTAGTGTCCGGTTAAAACTGCGGGTACCGAGCTGGAAGCGCCTATGCATGAGCATTTGCACGCGACTGGGGGTGTCTCCGACTTGAACGACGAAAGTGCTTGGGTGCACGCTACGCGCTTTACTCCCGGAGTAGCGCAT
>JANXUB010000141.1 GCA_025352105.1 Burkholderiales bacterium
ATCCGTCACAAAACTCACCAAAAAGCCGCTCTTTTCTGCCCATTTCCTATGCATTCACTGCCCACTTTTTATGCACTCCCTCCCGCTATCCCAATAAATTCAATACTCAGCGAAATACTTCAATTTATTTTTGAGAATTGGCTTTATTTCTACGCCGCCTCCTTGCGACGCATTTCTTCATCCCGTAATTCGCGGCGGAGAATCTTGCCAACGTTTGTTTTTGGCAATTCGTTACGGAACTCGATGTACTTGGGTAACTTGTACCCCGTCAAGTTCTCACGACAGTGCGCCATAACTTGCGGCGAAGTCAGGGATGCGTCCTTTCGGACTACAAAAACCTTCACGACTTCGCCCGATTTGCCATCTGGAACACCAATTGCGGCAACTTCGAGAACGCCGGGATGCATCGCCACTACGCCCTCGACCTCATTCGGATACACATTGAATCCGGATACCAGAATCATGTCCTTCTTGCGATCCACGATGTAGAAAAAGCCACGTGCGTCCATCTTGCCAACGTCGCCGGTGGACAACCAGCCATCAGCGTCAAGAACTTTAGCTGTTTCATCGGGGCGGTTGTAGTAGCCCTTCATCACCTGTGGACCACGTACGCAGATTTCGCCGGGCGTCTCGTGGTCATCCAGAGGAACCCATGAGCCTTCGTCCAGACGCAGCCGTACCTCAGTCGACGAAATCGGCAGTCCGATGGAGGCGTTGTAACCACCATCACCAATCGGATTGATGGTCGCGCCCGGTGACGTTTCGGTCAGGCCGTAAGCCTCAATCAACGGCGTCCCCGTGACACGACGCCACTCTTCGGCTGTCGCGCGCTGCACCGCCATGCCGCCGCCCAAACCGTACCGCAAGGTACTGAAATCAAGTTTGGCGAAATCCTCATGATTCATGAGCGCGGTGAACAGCGTATTCACGCCCGGCAGCACAGTGAACTTATGCTCGGCAAGCGTCCGCACAAATGCAGGCACGTCGCGCGGATTGGTCACCAGCACGACCTTCGCGCCCGTCGTCACATAGACAAAGGTGCAGGCCGTCAGTGCAAAGATGTGATACAGCGGTAGCGCAGCAACGATGCATTCAGCGCGATCATCCTGCTGAAAGCCAAACAGCCACGCTCGCGACTGAAGCACGTTGGCGACAATGTTGCGATGCGTGAGCACCGCCCCTTTGGAGACGCCCGTGGTGCCGCCTGTGTATTGCAAAAACGCGGTGTCGTCAAGGCTGATTGTTTCGCGTGTGAGTGCGCCGCCCACGCCTTCGGACAACGCAGCATTAAAGCGGATCGCAGAGGCGAACTTGAACTCAGGTACCAGCTTTGCGACATGCCGCACAAGGAAATTCAGGCCCGGCCCTTTCCACCAACTCAGGCGATCACCCAGGCCCGTCACCACGACATGTTTGACCTCCGTCTTGTCGATTACCTCGACCAGTACACTGGCGAAATTCTCGATCACGAGAATGCCTTTCGCACCCGAGTCTTTCAACTGATGCTCGAGCTCACGTGGCGTGTAGAGTGGATTGCAGTTCACCACCGTGAGCCCTAGACGCAAGCAGCCCATCAGTGCAATCGGGTATTGCAGGATATTCGGCATCATCAGAGCAAAGCGATCACCCTTTTTGAATCCATGCTGAGCGAGGTGAACCGCGAAGGCCGCGCTGAGCCGATCCAGCTCACGATACGTAATGTCCGTGCCGCTGCAATGAAACGCGACCCGGTCGGCGTATTGCGTCAACGCTTTCTCAATCATCTCAGCGAGATTGGCATAAGCGCTGATGTCGATTTCTGCCGGAATCGAAGACGGGTATTCCTTAAGCCAGGGCTTGGTCAGTGCTGAATCGGTCATGGGTTCCTCCTGCACTTATTGTAGGCAGGCGGGGAGCGGCAGAGAAAAGGAAAACGCTACTGGCTTGCGTTCACCGCGAAACACGCCACGGCGCGCCCTGCGTTCGTCTGGAGCACGGGCGCTTCGACTTTGCATCGTGGCATGGCGATGGGGCAGCGCGTGTGAAATGCGCACCCACTGGGCGGCGAGATCGGAGACGGTAACTCGCCTTTCAGGATGATCCGGTTTCGCCGCGCCGCTTTGTCCACCGTGGGCGTCGCCGACAGGAGGGCCTGCGTGTACGGATGTTGCGGGCAATCAAACACGGCATCTCGCGTGCCTTGTTCAACCACCTTGCCCAAGTACATCACCATCACCTCGTCGGCCATGTAGCGAACCACACCTAAATCGTGTGAGATGAAAACGTAGGCCACGCCCAGTGCTTGCTGCAAATCGACGAGCAGATTCAGCGCCTGCGCGCGAATCGACACATCGAGCGCCGACACCGGCTCGTCCAGCACCAACACTTTGGGCTTCAACATCAACGCGCGAGCAATGGCAATACGCTGGCGCTGTCCGCCGGAAAACATATGCGGATAGCGTGCGAAATGCTCCTCACGAAGCCCTACCTTACGCAGCATTTCGCTAGCCGCACTCTCTCGTTCTGCGGCGTCACCGATGCCGTTCACCAGCAAGGGCTCCATCAGCGCGTCGCCGACCGTTTGCCGCGGGTTGAGCGAGCCGTAGGGGTTTTGAAAAACGATCTGTACGTCGCGGCGGAGCGCACGTTGTGCGTCCGGCGTTGACGCGTCCTGACCACTAATCTTCAACGTGCCTTCAGTTGGCGCCTCAATCATCGTCAGCAGTCGCGCCAGCGTGCTCTTGCCGCAGCCGGATTCGCCAACGACGGCGAGCGTTCGCCCTGGTTGCAATGAAAGCGATACGCCCGACAGCGCACGCACGACTGCCGGTGCCGCGAATAGTCCCCGCCGCACGGCATAGTGCCGGTGCAGATTTTCGGCAACCAACACGGGTGCGGCGACCGTCATGTCGGCACTCCACCACGCAGCGGGGTGTGACAAAGCGCATCGCCTAGCTCTGCGCTTGCATGCGACGGCGCGACCTCGCATCGTGCCTGCGCAAACGAGCATCGCGGTGCGAACACGCAACCGGGCGGACGATCAAACTGCCCCGGCACCAATCCGGGAATAGCCGCCAAACGACCTTCGCGGCTGGCGGCATGCTCGGGCAGCGCAGCGAGCAATGCTGAGGTGTACGGATGATGCGGATCAGCAAACAAATCCGCCGCTGTGGCCGACTCCACCTGCCGCCCTGCATATTGCACGATCACACGATCAGCGGTTTCACCGACAACGCCCAGATCGTGGGTGATGAGCACCAGCGCCATGCCCGTCTCGCGCTTAAGACTCAGCAGCAAATCGAGAATCTGCGCCTGAATGGTTACGTCCAGCGCAGTCGTGGGCTCATCGGCAATCAATAGCCGTGGCTTGCAGGCCAACGCCATCGCAATCATCACGCGCTGGCACATGCCGCCGGACAGTTGGTGCGGAAATGAACTCACGCGACTCGGAGCGTCGGGAATCCCGACCTGCTCCAACAGCTCAATCACGCGCTGCCGCCGCGCTTTGCGATCAAGCTTCAGATGCGTCGCCAGTGCTTCACCAATCTGATAGCCCACCGTGAAGCATGGGTTCAATGAACTCATCGGCTCCTGAAACACCATCGCGATATCGCGACCAACGAGCGCGCGGCGCTGCATAGGTGTTAACGCGGTCAGCTCCTGTCCGTCGAAGCGCATGCACTCGGCCGTGACGGTCGCCGTCCACGGCAACAGTCCCATGATGGCAAGCATTGCCACTGATTTGCCGGAGCCCGATTCGCCGACGATGGCGAGTACCTCGTCGCGCTCAACGCCAATGTCCACGCCATCAACGGCCGTGAATGCGCCACGTTTCGTGGCAAAGCTCACGGTCAGGCCACGAATATCGAGCAAGGGTTCGCTCATCGCCATTTTCGCTACGAGCGCCTCATCTTGGGGTCTAGCGCATCGCGCAGTCCATCGCCCGCGAGATTGATCGATACCACCGTGATCAAAATAGCGACGCCGGGCAGCGTCACAAGCCACGGGTTGGAACGAATGAATTCGCGTGCGTCAGCAAGCATGGTGCCCCATTCGGCGGTGGGCGGCTGCGCGCCGAGGCCCAGAAAACCGAGCGCGGCGGCTTCAAGAATCGCGTCGGAAACCCCGAGCGCCGCCTGCACGATGAGTGGCGAAAGGCAATTCGGCAATACCGTCGTAAACATCAAACGCCACGGCCCAACGCCCGCCACCCGCGCCGCAGTGACATAGTCCTTGCCCAATTCAGTCAACGCCGACGCACGCACCAGCCGCACATAACGAGGCAAATAAACAATCGTCACCGCCACGATGGTGTTGGTCAAGCTCGGGCCAAGCACCGCAACAACAAGAATCGCCAGCACGAGACTGGGCACCGCCATGATCAAGTCCATCAGGCGCGTCACCACAACGTCAACCGTGTTGCCCAGCGATACGCAGGCAAGTCCCAGCAGCACACCGATGATGAACGACACACCCATCACGGCAGCACCGATAAATAGCGAAATGCGCGCGCCGTGAATGAGCCGCGACAACATGTCGCGACCTAGTCCATCGGTGCCCAATATGAAGCGACCGCTGCCACCGTCCGTCCACATCGGGGCGACGCGCACGGCATCGCGGAACTGTTCGTTCGGCCCATAGGGCGCAATCACGTCCGCGAGAATCGCGATCAGGACGATCAGCAATACGACGAAGAGCCCCGCGACTGCGCCACGATTTTCTTTGAATGCGTCCCAGAAAGCGCGCAGCGGTGACACGTCCTGAATCACTGTTGGCGGCATGTCTTGCACAACGACATCAGCCATGTCGAATCCTCGGATTGATGAACCCATAGGTCAAATCGACGAGCAAATTCACGCCGATCACGACCGACGATATGAGCATCACGCCGCCCTGCAACGCCGGATAGTCGCGCCGAGCAATTGATTCAATCAACCACTTTCCAACACCGGGCCACGAGAAGATTGTCTCCGTCAACACTGCACCCGCCATCAACGCACCCACCTGCAAGCCAATGATTGTGACGACCGGGATCAAGGCATTGCGCAGCGCATGCACACTGATCACCCGCCAGACGGGCAGGCCTTTCGCGCGCGCGGTACGCACGTAGTCTTCGCCGAGCACCTCAAGCATCGCCGAGCGCGTCATGCGTGCGATCACGGCCAACGGGATCGTTCCCAAAACAATCGCGGGCAATACGAGATGATGCAGTGCATCCTTCACCGCACCCGCCTGCCCGGAAAGCCATGCATCGATCACCATAAATCCAGTGACTGGCTCAAAGTAGTACTTGATGAGATCAATTCGCCCCGATACCGGCGTTAATCCCCAGCGCTCCGCTACGAACATGATCAGCAGCAAGCCCCACCAGAAAATCGGCATCGAATAGCCGGTGACGGAGAGCCCCATCAACGTCTGATCGTAAATACTTCCGCGCCGCGCCGCCGCAATCGTGCCCGCCGGAATGCCCAGCAACACCGCGAACAACATACCGGCAACCGAGAGCTCTATCGTCGCTGGAAAAAGTGCCGAAAATTCGGTGAGCACCTTTTGATTGGTGGCGATAGACGAGCCAAAATCGCCGTGCGCCAGCTGCCACGCGTAATCGGCAAACTGTTTCCACACAGGCTGATCCAGCCCCAGTTCGTGCCGAAACATCTCCAGCCGCTCGGCCGAGATGCCACGTTCTCCGACGCGCACCTCTACCGGATCGCCCGGCACCATACGAATCGCAACAAAGGTAACGAACATCAGCGCGATGAACGTCGGGATGGTCAGCGCCAGCCGGCGCAGGAGGAAACCTAGCACTTGCTTTACTTGTTCGTCGACACGGCTGTCAGCGGGAGGCGTTCATGGTTTGACAAGCCCACCACGAACGCAGGGCAACGCAACCAGCGCTGACTCGCTACTTGACATCCACCCCGTTGAACTGGTGCGAGCCAAATGGGCTTTGCTTGTAACCCGTCACACCGGCGCGCATCACCTCGTAAACAATTGAATGCGCAATCTTAAAGTCCGGTGCTTCGTCATGCTCGATGACCTGCATTTCCTGATACAGCTTGGTGCGCTCTTTCACGTCTGCGACCGATCGTGCTTTCTCAAGGCGGCTGTCGAACTGCTTGTCGCACCACTTGGAAAGATTCTGTCCGCCGGCACGCGCAGCCTCGCAACCGCGCAGGAAGAAGAAGTTGTCCGGGTCGCCGTTGTCGCCCGTCCAGCCCAACATGCCGGTCATGTGCTCACCCTGCTGCATGCGCTTTCTGTACTCGCCCCATTCGTAGGTCACGAGCTTCGCATTCACCCCTACCTTCGCGAGATCGGCCTGCATCATCTCCGCGATACGCTTGGCGTTCGGGTTGTAGGGGCGCTGCACTGGCATGTACCAGAGATCAATCTCAAGCGGCGTTTTCACACCCGCCTTGGCCAACATGTCCTTCGCTTTCGCTGTGTCGAACGGGTAGTCTTTCACCGCGTCGTTGTATGACCAGAGCGTCGGAGGAATCAGGTTCTTCGCACCTTGACCAGCGCCGAGGTATACGTCCTTGATGATCGACGCTTTATCAATGGCCATCGAGAGCGCCTGACGCACTTCTTTCTTGTCGAACGGCGGCTTCTGTGTATTAAACGCCCAGTAGGCAATGTTTAAACCCGGTTGGTTGATCACGCGCAAAGCGCCGTCCTTCTGCATCTCTGGCAGATCTGCAGGACGCGGCGCGATCACGAAATGGCACTCTCCCGCTTTGACCTTGCTGTAGCGAGCCGTAGGATCCGGCGTGATCGCGTAGACGAGATCGTCCACAACGGCCTTTTCACCCCAGTAATCTTTATTCGCCTTGAAGCGGATCACAGCGTCTTTTTGATATGCAACAAACGAGAACGGCCCGGTGCCGACGGGCACCTGATCGAGCTGTTCCTTCTTGTTCGCTTTAAGCAAAAAGTCTGCGTATTCCGCAGAGTGAACACTCGCGAAATCCATCGCCAGATTAGCGATCATCGTGACGTTGGTCTTCTTGAGCGTGATGCGCACAGTCATCGGGTCAAGTTTTTCCATTGCCGCCATGTCGTCCTTGAGACCCATGTCAGCAAAGTAGTCGTACTTGCCACCCGAAACCTTGGCATAGGGATGTGCATCTTTCCACTGCCGTTCAAACGAGAACACCACGTCGTCCGCATTGAAATCACGCGTCGGCTTGAACCCGTTCACACCCGAGTGAAATTTCACCCCTTTGCGCAACTTGAAGGTAAACACTTTACCGTCCGGCGACACCGTCCAGCTCTCGGCCAGCCCCGGCTCCACCGTCGTGCTGCCACGAGCGAATTGGGTCAACTTGTCGTACACAGGACGCGCCGCGTCAAAACTGGTTCCCGTCGTATTGATTGCCGGAGTGAAGTTCTCGGGCGAGCCTTCAGAGCAATAGACGAGGGTTTTTGCGACAGCCGCATCGGTTGCAACGGTTAGCGCGATTGCAGCGGCGAGTAGCACGCTGGTCTTAGTTATGTAGATCGGTATGCGGATTGTGCTCATGGCAGCCTCCAAATTTGAACCAATCAATCGTATCAGAGCGCAGCGCATGTCCACACAAACGCATAGGCCCGCAAACGCGGGCCTGACGTGCAAAAAGCTTGCGGTTGGGAACTTCGCATCATCGTCGCGCGTTCGCTTTGCATGCGGCCGGGTACCTCGCGTGCGTTTCGACGTGCTGCCAAACACTACCCTTTGGCTACGTGTCACAGATCAAAACGCGAAGCACCTTTCGCAACACCGCTCTACCCTACAGATCCCAAAAGTAACCATCCCCCGGCAAAGCCGGGGGCTTTCAATACTGTGAGCCGCTCAAAGCGGCTAAACGGGGTCGCTCACGCGGCCCCAACTTTTGGTGTCACCCTTCGGTGACTGACTACTTCCACAGCCCAAGCTGCTCCAAC
>JANXUB010000148.1 GCA_025352105.1 Burkholderiales bacterium
CTCCGTACACCCGCGCCAGATGAATTGCGCTCTTGCCCTTGATATACCCCACCACTTGCGACACCGCATACTTCGGCGGTATCGACAACATCATGTGCACGTGATCGGGCATCAAGTGCCCCTCTTCAACTCTGCTTTCCTTCTGCCGCGCCAGCTCCCGAAACACCTCTCCGAGGTGCTGGCGCAACTGCCCGTACAACGTCTTTCTACGACACTTCGGGATAAACACACCGTGATACTTGCAGTCCCACTTCGTGTGATTTAGGCTTTCTATCCTGTCCATCCAGTTCTTCCTTTCATGCGCTTGGCGGCTCACGATTGGTAGTTTCTGCGATGGACACCCCCGTATACGTCAAACTCCTACTGCCTCCCCGGCAAAGCCGGGGGGTCTCCTATTGGACTAGACACGTCTTGGGGTGGATCAGGAACCGTTGTCACCTCCGTAGGCGGCACCAACGACTCCGGCAGCGCCATGGCGCTCCAGCCCGACGGAAAATTAGTGATTGGCGGCACTTGCAGCAACGGATCAACGCGAGAATTCTGCGCCGTTCGCTATAACTCCACCGGAACGCTCGACAGCATGTGGAACGTAACGGGCATGGTCACGTTTCCAGTGGTTACTGGTATCGACAACTATGTTTCTTCCATCGCACTGCAATCTGATGGCAAGATAATGCTCGGTGGTTTATGCGCCAGTAATCCCAATACAAACGCCGATTTCTGCTCGGCGCGTCTCAAGTCCGACGGCACGCTCGACTTCACTTGGAACGGAACCGGCAAGGTCGTCACGCCCATCAGCATCAACAGTGATGCCGCCAACACAATGGCGCTGCAACCCGACGGCAAAATTCTGATGGGCGGATACTGTACCCCTCCCGGACTGGGAACCAATTTCTGTGCCGTGCGCTATCTGATCAATGGGGCGCTCGACACTACGTGGAATGGCACCGGAATCGTCATAACCCCGATGGGCCTCACCATCCACAGTGATGTCGCCTATGCCATCGCGCTGCAGCCTGACGGTAAAGTGCTATTGGCCGGTTTCTGCATTAACGGCGGTACAACCAATTTTTGCGTCGCACGCTATGACGCCGGTCCTTTTGGCTTTTGCACCCTCGACGTAGATGGCGATGGTTTGTTTTTAGCCACAACCGACGCTCTCATCATTACGCGCATCGGCCTCGGCATGACAGGCCCCGCGGTGACCAACGGCATCACCTTCCCGCTGACTGCCACGCGCACCACCTGGCCGCTGATTCGAAACTACCTGATCACGCAGTGCGGGATGTCGCTAGCGCCGTAGGTTCACTGTAGGAGCGGCTCTGCCGCGACCCTAGGTGTCGATAAGAAGACGGGTCGTGGCGGACCCGCTCCTACAATCAACGCATGCTGAATTTCACCGACATCCAGTCCGCCGCCGCTCGTCTCAAAGGCGTGGCGCACCGCACACCGATCCTCACCAGCAGCACGCTCAACGCGATGCTCGGATGCGCAGTGTTCATGAAGGCTGAAAATTTTCAGCGCATGGGCGCGTTCAAATTTCGCGGGGGTTACAACGCGATTAACTCGTTGACCGATGCTGAACGCGCACGCGGCGTGCTGGCGTTCTCGTCGGGCAATCACGCGCAGGCCGTTGCGCTGGCGGCGCAAATTCACGGCTGCAAGGCCGCGATTTTGATGCCTGCCGATGCGCCGCAAATGAAGCTCGATGCCACGCGTGGCTATGGCGCAGAGGTCATCACGTACGACCGCTACACCGAGGATCGCGGCGCGCTCGCCAAGCGCTACAGCGACGAGCGCAACGCCGTGCTGATTCCGCCGTACGACTATTTGCCGGTGATGGCCGGGCAAGGGACGTGCGGGCTGGAGGTCGCCGAAGAGATTCCAAATCTGGACGCGCTGATTGTGTGTACGGGTGGCGGTGGATTTCTGTCGGGTTGCACGGTGGCAGCGAAAGCGATTCAGCCGAATATTCAAATGTTCGGCGCGGAGCCCGAGGCGGGTAACGATGTGCAGCAATCGCTGCGCAGCGGAAACATTGTCTCCATCGACGTGCCCAAAACCATCTGCGACGGTCAACAAACACAAGCCGTTGGCGTCAATCCGTGGGCCGTGATTCGCACGCAAGTCACCGACATTTTGACCACGACGGACGCCACCGTGATCGAGGCGATGCGCTTCGCGTTCGAGCGCATGAAAATCGTGCTGGAGCCGTCGGGCGCATGTGCGCTGGCATCGCTGATGACCCACGTGGAGCGCTTCAAAGGCAAGCGCGTTGCGGTCACACTGTCCGGTGGCAATATTGATTATGCGCGGTTTGCGAAACTGCTGGCGACCGCCCAATAATTCACACGCTTAACAAAGAAATAAAGAAACACACGAATGAAATACCTGCACACCATGGTTCGCGTCACCGATCTGGACGCCTCGATTGCCTTCTATCGCGACGCGCTGGGCCTTGAGCTTGTGACCAAACGTGAGGTGCCTGCGGGTCGCTTTACGCTCGCGTTCCTGGCCGCACCCGGCGACCCGAATGCTCAGGTGGAGCTGACTTACAACTGGGATCCGGAGACCTACACGGGCGGTCGTAATTTCGGCCATCTGGCGTATGCCGTGGACGACATTTACGCCGCCTGCAAACGTCTGCAAGACCACGGCGTGACCGTGCTGCGCCCTCCGCGCGATGGACGCATGGCGTTTGTGCGTTCGCCGGACAATATTTCGATTGAGCTGCTGCAAGCAGGCACCGCGCTGCCACCGATGGAGCCGTGGGCTTCAATGCCGAATACCGGCAGCTGGTAGCCAAACTGAATCAGGTGCGCGCCGCCGCCCAGAGTGTGGCCACGCCCGCATTTGACGAATCGAGATTCGCGCTACGACGAAACCCGCGTCCAGCGATAACATGGCTTCGGTCAGATTTTTCTGGCCACCGGATTTGATGACCATCCGGACAAAAATAATCAACGCCTCAAGGAAGAATTGAAAGTGCAATCCCTTTACAAGAAACTATTGACCGCCGCTTGCGTGTTCGCGTGCGCCGTCTCGACAGCCAGCTACGGTGCTGGCGCCATCGCCATTGACGACGAAGTCGGCGATCACCCAGACGACGTCGGCTACGGCATCGGTTTCGGCAAATCGCGCGAATCAGCTGGTGTCGAAGCAATGAAAGCCTGCCGCAAGGACGGCAACAAAAACTGCGCCATCAAAGTGCGCTTTGACGGCTGCGGCGCGTATGCCGCCAGCAAGCGCTTTTACGGAGTGGGCTGGGGCAAAACAGTCAAGGAAGCCGAGCGCAAAGCCGTCGAGGCCTGCGGTCGCAGCTCATGCGAAGTCGTTGTTTCTGACTGCGACGATTAGTTGTTCTTGGCCCGTCATTCGCCACGATTAACTTTAGGCTGAAATGACCGCTGAACGGGGGCTAGCCCTCCGTTCAGCACTAGTGTCCGGTTAAAACTGCGGGTACCGAGCTGGAAGCGCCTATGCATGAGCATTTGCACGCGACTGGGGGTGTCTCCGACTTGAACGACGAAAGTGCTTGGGTGCACGCTACGCGCTTTACTCCCGGAGTAGCGC
>JANXUB010000053.1 GCA_025352105.1 Burkholderiales bacterium
AGCAATATTCAGGGCTTGCCGACCTGGTACGAGGCGCGCGTTTGTGAAAAAGGCTACGAAGGGCGTCGCGGTGGCGTTGACATGATGGTGGCGATGAATCCGCAAACGTGGGACGCGGATGTTGCCGAAATCGAGGCCGGCGGTTATCTGTTCTACGATAGCACACGACCCATGCCGCCGTCAAAATTTCGCACCGATATCAACGTGATCGGCGTGCCGCTCACCGAAATCACCAACTCGGCGTACACCGACCCGCGCCAGCGCCAGTTGTTCAAAAACATCATTTACGTAGGCGCGTTGTCCGTGCTGCTCGACGTCGATGCGGATGTTTTTGAAAAGCTCTTTGCTGAGCAATACAAGGGCAAGGAACGGCTGCTTGAGCCCAACGTGCGTGCGCTGCATCTCGGTCGTGACTACGTGAAAAAAAATATCGCCGCGCCGCTCGGCATTCGCGTGCGGCGTAGCGATCAGGTGGGCGACAAGATATTTGTCGACGGCAATAGCTCGATTGGGCTGGGGCTGGTTTACGGCGGCGCGACGGTGGCCGCGTGGTACCCGATCACGCCGTCTACTTCGGTGCCTGAGGCGTTCGAAAAATATTGCCAGAAGTTCCGCGTCGACCCCGTGACCGGCCAGAACAAATTCGCCATTGTGCAGGCGGAAGACGAGCTTGCTTCCATCGGTGTGGTCGTGGGCGCGGGCTGGAACGGCGCGCGCGCGTTCACTGCCACGTCAGGCCCCGGCGTTTCGCTCATGACCGAGTTCATCGGGCTCGCGTTCTTCGCCGAAATTCCTGCGACCATCGTCAACGTTCAACGCGGGGGCCCGTCAACGGGCATGCCAACGCGCACGCAGCAGGCCGACTTGTTGTCCTGCGCCTACGCCTCGCATGGCGACACCAAACATGTGCTGCTTTTCCCTGAAGACCCGCACGAATGTTTCGAGCATGCTGCGGCGGCGCTTGATCTGGCCGAGCGTCTGCAGACGCCAATTTTCGTCATGACCGATCTCGACATTGGCATGAACCAGCGGCTGTGTAAACCCTTCGTCTGGGACGACGCGCGCGCCTATGATCGCGGTAAAGTGATGACCGCCGAGGAGCTTGAAGCAGGCAAGGATTTTGGCCGCTACAAGGACGTCGATGGCGACGGCATTCCATGGCGCACGCTGCCGGGAACGCATGCGACCAAAGGCGCGTACTTCACACGAGGCACGACGCGTGACCCGTATGCGCGCTACTCCGAGCGCGGGCTGGATTACCTCTACAACATGGAACGGTTGCTGCGAAAATTCAAGACGGCGGCCGATCTGGTGCCGCAACCGGTGTTGCGCAATGCTGTGGAAAAAACGTCGGTAGGTGTGATCTATTTCGGCTCGACGTCGCCCGCGATGCGCGAGGCGTTGGACGTACTGGAAGAGCAGGACATTCATCTGAATGCGCTTCGAGTCTGCGCCTTCCCGTTCCCGCAATCGGTGGATGATTTCATCGCGCAGCACGACAAGGTGTTTGTGGTCGAACAAAACCGCGACGCGCAAATGCGCTCGATGCTGGTCAATGAACTCGAGGTGAATCCGAAGCAACTCATCAAAGTGCTGCATTACGACGGTACCCCAATCACCGCTCGCTTCATCGCAAAGGCCATTCGCGAGCACCTGCAACCGGCGGTTGTGGAGCAACCCCTGCACATGGAGGCCGCATGACCTACATCACCAAGCCCCGGCTGCATCACCCCACGCTCACGCAAAACAACGTCGGCTACACCCGCCGCGACTATGAAGGGCGAGTCTCCACGCTGTGTGCCGGTTGTGGACATGATTCGATTTCCGCCGCCGTCATCCAGGCTTGTTGGGAACTGGACATCGAGCCGCACCGCGTCGCCAAATTGTCGGGCATCGGTTGCAGCTCCAAGACGCCGGATTATTTCCTCGGCGCGTCGCACGGTTTCAATACGGTTCATGGCCGCATGCCTTCTGCGCTGACCGGGGCGAATCTCGCCAATCGCGACCTGCTCTATCTCGGCGTTTCGGGCGACGGCGACTCGGCATCCATCGGTTTGGGCCAGTTCGCGCATGCGATGCGTCGCGGCGTGCGCATGGCGTACATCGTGGAGAACAACGGTGTTTATGGTC
>JANXUB010000194.1 GCA_025352105.1 Burkholderiales bacterium
TTTGATATTGCTCCGGGTAGAGGTTGCCGCGTTTCACCGTAACTTAATACGCTCGTCTCTGTGGCCCTGGTCCTCGCCTCACGACGGATGGCCGTTAGCCATTACCCTGCTCTTCGGAGCCCGGACCTTCCTCCCGTCACCGCATTTGACTGCGGTGACCGGCGACTGCCCAGCCGACTTCGGGACGAATTATGCGTGATTCGGTGTTACGGCGCGTAAACGGGCGCTCGAACTAACCTTGGCTCGCAGATCAACTTTCGTCTGAAGGCACCATTTAACGTGGGCTTCATCGCGAAAACAGAGAGAATCGACTTACATTGAAAATGGCGTTTAGCCCCAACGCAGCCGTATTTTCAGCCTAAAGCTATACAGCCCCAGCCAGCAAAGTCTTGCGGTATTTATTCAAATCACCCAGCGATTCCAGGCTCTTGCCGAACAGCGACGACAGGTTGTGCAGAATCATTTTTACGACCTTGCCTTCCCATTCTTTGTCGAACTTGATCTGGGTGTCCAGCCAGCGCTCAAGCCACTCGGGATCGGGTAACTTGCTCTGCACCGTGTCATTCGGGAAGAGTGACTGATTCACATGTAGATTGGTCGGATGCATCGGTTTGCCCGCGCGACCGCTTGCCGCCATCAAAAAGCCAATCTTCGCGAAACCCGCCTTCACTTCGTTGACCTTGTCGACCGCAGCGCGGGCGATGGCCTGCTTCAGGTACTTGAGATAAGCGCCAGCATGCCGCGCTTCGTCCTTTGCGATCAAGCCGTAGATGTGTTTAATCAGCGGCTCATCATGCCATTCAGCGGCGCGGCGATACCAATGATTCAGCCGGATTTCGCCGCAGAAATGCATCATCAGCGTCTCCAGCTGCGGCGCTTCGTCAAACTCAAAGCGCACGTTATGCAATTCCGCTTCGGTCGGCACGAGATCCGGCCGGAAGCGCTTCAAATATTCCATCAGCACCAGCGAATGCTTCTGCTCTTCGTAAAACCAGATCGACATGAACGCCGAAAAATCGCTGTCGTTGCGGTTGTCGCGCAGAAACATTTCCGTCGCCGGCAGCGCCGACCATTCGGTGATCGCGTTCAGCCGAATCGTTTGCGCCTGTTCTTCGGTGAGCTTGGACGCGTCAAACGAGTCCCATGGCACGTCGGTCGACATGCTCCAGCGGACGGTTTCTAGGTCTTTGAAGAGTTCAGCGTAGAGCATGGCGAAAGCCTTTTGCGGTGGCGCTTGCGGCAAGGATGCCACAGCGTTTGAAGCGGTGAATTTTACTCGTATACGAGTCGATTGGGGTTTCGGGTTTGTGACTATTGGCACTGCTGTCCACTAAAGTGCATCCAGGTTGCCCAGCATCTGCCTGGCGTCCGCTCGAATCGCGGCGCGCTCGTCGTCAGCCATACGGGTCAGATTTTTGATCATCAACGACGTGCGCGGATTGGCGGCGAACGTCTTTTCATGCCCATCCAGAAAATTCCAGTAAAGCGTCGTCACTGGGCAGGCACCCGGCCCAGACTTGATTTCAGGCTTGTAACGGCAACCATTGCAATAGTTGCTCATGCGCTTCACGTACGCGCCGCTCGCCACATAAGGCTTGCTCGTGAATCGCCCGCCGTTCGCGAACAGCGCCATGCCCGCCGTGTTCGGCAGCTCAACCCACTCCACCGCATCGACGTACACCGCGAGATACCAGTCGCACAACTGCTGCGGCTCAATTTCTGCGGTGATGCCGAACATGCCGGTGATCATCAAGCGCTGAATATGGTGCGCATAGCCGTAATCTAGCGTCTGAGTCACCGTCTGTTTCAGGCAGTTCATGCCGGTATCGCCCGTCCAGTACCATGTTGGCAGCGCGTTTTTGTGCCCGAAGTGATTGTCAGTTTTCATCGCGGGCATGTCGAGAAAGTACACTCCGCGCATGAACTCGCGCCAGCCGAGAATCTGCCGGATGAAGCCCTCGACGCCTGCCAGATCGAGTTTTCTTTTTTGTAGCGCGGTCTCGGCCGCAGCGATGACTTCGCGCGGGTCAAGCAGTTTCAGGTTGAGCGATGTGGACAACAGCGAATGCCAGCCAAACGCCATCCCTACCCACATCGCGTCCTGATGCGGGCCGAATGCGTCGAGGCGGTCATCAATGAAGCTTTTCAGGGCAATCAGCGCTTCGCCGCGCGTCACCGGCCAGTTGAAATTTTCAAGCGATCCGGGATGGGCCGCGAACTCACGAGCAACCAGCGCCAGCACGTCGCGCGTGATTTCGTCATGCGCAAACTGCGGCGGTTGCGGCACAAAGCCCGGCCCGGATTTTCCGAAACTCTTGCGGTTTTCGCTATCGAAATTCCATTGCCCACCGAGCGGCTCGTCGTTTTTCGTACCCTCCATCAACACGCCATGTTCGCGCCGCATGTTGCGATAGAAAAATTCCATGCGCAGGCTCTTGCTCGTGCCCGCCCATTTCGCAAATGCGTCACGCGAACACATGAAATGGCGATCTGCACGAATGTCGAGCGGCAGCCTGACCTTGGCCGCAGTTACGTTCAACGCTTGCCAAACTCGCATGTCGCCCGGCTCAACGCAAACGATGGACTCTGGCCGATGCTGCTCGATAGCCGCCAGCCAGCCTGCTTGCAAGCTCTCGTCGCGATGCACGTCCAGCTTGCGGTAGTCGACGCGGATTTTTTTGTCTTGCAGTTCGGCGGCGAAGTGCCGCATCGCCGACAAAAACAGCGCAGTTCGCGCCTTGTGCGACCAGACGTGCGTCGATTCCTCGCGCGCTTCGACCATAACGACGACGTCAAGCGTGGCGTCGAAGTCATCGAACGCGGCTGAATCGTGATTGAGCTGATCGCCCAGGACAACAACGAGGTGGCGACAAGTACTCATACCAATTTCTTCCCGCTCGACGCAGCTGATTTGTTGGCCCGGCAGCGCTCCGAGCAATATTTCACGTCTTCCCAGTTCTTCGCCCAAGCCTTGCGCCACGTCATTTCGCGCCCGCAAGCCACGCATGTTTTCGACGGCAGCGACGCCTTATTGCCTTTAAAACTCATAGCAAAACCAGAATCAAACGGTGACGCGCTCCGCACACCACTGTCGAAGCGCCGCCAGCATGTCAGCCAGCGTTCCGGTGGGCGTGACGCCGGGAATATCGCGCCGGATGCGACGAATTAGCTCGCCACCGACCCAGATCGCCGTGGTGGGCGGGACAATCGAGCGCAGCGATTCAAGGCTCGCCACTGCCTGCTTGGAGCTAAACGACGCGGAGAACGACAGCGCCACCACGTCAGCCTCAAACGCCACCGCAGCCGCCGCAATCTCCGGGATCGGCACCTGAATGCCCAGCGACACGCATTGAACGCCCTCGGGCGCGAGAAGCGCCTCAACCATCAGCAAACCGAGCGAATTCACCTCGTTCGGCAGCGTCGCCAACACGATGCGTGGCGACTGCATGCTGTTCGCCGCAGGCAACGTTGCGGCGCGCAGCACCATCTGCACCTGCTCGGCGTACGCGCGCTCTTCGAACACCGCGACGTCACCTCGCATCCATGCCTCGGTCACGGCGCGGTTGAGCGGTGCCACCGTCTCGATGACAAATTCCTGCAAACCCTGTTTCATGAGCGAAAGGCCCAGTAACTGGCGCAAACCCATGGTGTCGTGGTCGTGCACCAGATCAAGAATCTGCCGCTGAAGGTCGCCCGACTCGTCACCGCGACGTGGACGCGTCTGGCGGTTGGCCAGTGTGTTGAGATCGCTTTCCGACAAAGCCAATAGCTTGCCGGGGCGGTGCCCGCCGTCCATGAGCCGCTTGATCGTACGCAGGCGTTCGACTTGTGGCAGCGGATAGAGCCGCTCACCGTTCGGATCGCGCTCCGGAACCGGAAAGCCATAGCGCCGCTCCCAGACGCGCAACACGTCCTTCGACAAGCCCGTGTCGCGCTCGACGGCGGCAATCGAGAGGTGCGAAGCAATGCTGGGCGCTGTTTCGGCGGCGATGACAATTTCGGCAGGGACGGTCATGGGGCTCAATAGTGAACGAAAGGGCGAACAGGGCGAACAGGGCGAAAAAGGCTAATAGGGCGAAGATTTGGGAACCAAATCACAAACCGCCAAGCCGAATGCAGGCTAGAACAACAACATGATACTGTCTAGGACATGAAATCGATAATTCGTTTGTTAACCCTTTTGGCGGTCTGGCCAGCTACCTCCGCCTTTGCCGCCGGAGCCTGCCCCGCGTTGCTCAACCACGCGGTCGAACCGCTGACCGGCGGCAAAGCCCAGTCGATGTGCCAGTACGAGGGGCGCGTCGTGCTGGTCGTCAACACCGCCAGTGAATGTGGCTACACCGGGCAGTACGAAGGCCTACAGGCGTTGTACAAGAAGTACGCTGATCGTGGTTTTGTTGTTCTGGGATTTCCGTCTAACGCCTTTGGTGGACAAGAACCCGGTAGCAACAAGAAGATCGCCGAGTTTTGCCAGGCGAATTTCGGCGTTACCTTCCCGGTGTTTGCCAAGGTTGAAACAATGCCATTGAGCAAAGCGCCGGTATTTGCCGGACTCGTTGCGGCCACGGGCGCAGCGCCAAAGTGGAATTTCCACAAATATCTGATTGATCGCTCGGGTAAACGGGTCGAGAGCTTTGAAAGCGGCGTGGAGCCCCAAAGTTCGCAATTTGTGCAAAGAATTGAAGCGCTCATCGCGCAGCGCCCTTAACTCGCATTAAGGCCAGCGCGCCCGCTAACATTGATCCATGAACGCATTTGACCGCGCGCTATACCCTGCGCAGCAAACTCTAGACGACACGCAGTCGTTACCCGACGCCCGACACTTGCCGATTCAGCGCGTCGGCATCAAGGCGCTGCGCTACCCGATGCAGATCGTGACTTCTGCTGGCGAAGTGCAGGGCACGGTCGCGACCTTCGCCATGTACGTTGGCTTGCCGGAGCAGGTGAAGGGAACGCATATGTCCCGCTTCATCCAGCTGCTGGAGGAACAGCGCGCGCCGATCAGCGCGCATAGTTTCCTCGCCATGGAAAAGCTCATGCGCGAACGGCTCGACGCAGCAACCAGTTATCTTGAAATGTCGTTCCCTTACTTCCGGCGCAAGGCGGCACCAGTTTCGGGCGTCGAGAGCCTGCTCGACAGCGACGTCAAAATGATCGTCGAGACGACCGCTGCGCATGGCACGCGACTGACGATTGAAGTCGTCGCCCCAGTCACGAGCCTCTGTCCGTGCTCCAAGAAAATTTCCGATTACGGCGCACACAATCAGCGCTCGCACATCACTATCCGTGCCGAGGGATCTGCGGCGTTGTCGATTGATTCGTTGATCGACATTGCGGAGCGTGAAGCCTCGTCCGAGCTGTACGGCGTACTCAAGCGGGCAGACGAAAAGTTCGTCACCGAACGAGCCTACGACAACCCGAAATTCGTGGAAGATCTGGTGCGCGACATCGCGCTTGCCTGTCATTCACACGACCACGTTGGCGATTTCATGGTGGCCAGCGAAAACTTTGAAGCGATTCACAATCATTCGGCCTATGCCGAAATTTATGGGCGAGGCAAACTGGCCAAACTTTAGTTTTAGTTCAGGGAGTTTTAGGCGGGCAAACAAAAAGTTGGGAAAACCAACAGCCCCGCCAAGACGTACGAGAATGCATCAATAGCTACTCGTACAGTTTGGAGTTCACATGCGCATCGCCATTGTCGGCGCTGGCATTTCTGGTTTGGGCGCGGCGTATTACCTCGAAAAATCGGGGCACGCGGTCACGCTATTTGAAGCCGCAGATTACTTCGGGGGTCACACCCATACGGTCGACGTAACGCTCGACGGTATTACCGCGCCTGTCGACACTGGTTTTCTGGTGTGCAACGACCACACCTATCCCAACCTGCTCAAATTGTTCGCTGAGTTGAACGTCGATCTCGCGCCAAGCGACATGTCGTTTGCGGTACGCGCGGACACCGACAATATCGAGTGGTCGGGCACCAGTTTCGCCTCGCTTTTCGCGCAGCCCGCGAACGCGCTCAAGCCCAAGTTTTTACGTTTTCTCGCCGACATCGTTCGTTTCAACCGCGCGGCGACTGCAATGGTGCTGGCGGACACGGTGCCGCACATGTCGGTGCGTGAATTCCTTACGAAAGAAAAATTTTCGCCGCAGCTTTTCGACTGGTACATCTGGCCGATGGTCGGGTCAATCTGGTCCAGCCCACGCGGTGATGTGCTCGATTTTGAACTGCCGATGCTGCTCAGGTTTTGTCACAACCACGGCCTGTTGCGTGTCACTAATCGGCCACAGTGGATGACGGTTCGGGGCGGCGCAAAAACGTATGTCGAGCGTATCGTCTCCAGCCTGCGCGATGCACGAGTCGCATCACCCGTTCAGCGCATCGTTCGTGGCCTTGGCTTTGTCGAAATCACCACCGCAAAGGGTCACGAGCAGTTCGATTCAGTCGTGCTCGCCTGTCATAGCGATCAGGCGCTACGCCTGCTCGCGCACCCAACGGACGCCGAGCGTGCCGCGCTCTCAGCCGTTCGCTATCAGCCCAATCGCTGCGTGCTGCACACCGACGCGAGCCTGATGCCGCGCCGTCGTAAAGCATGGTCAGCGTGGAATTATTTGCAGGTGAATGATGTCGATCAGGTGCGACCTGTTGCGCTCACCTACTGGATGAATTTGCTGCAACCGCTGCCGTTCAAAACGCAGCTGTTCGAGACGCTGAACCCTCCCGTTGAACCGCAAAAATCAACCGTGCTTGCGGAATTTGAATACTGGCATCCGCTCTTGAATCAGGCGGCGATTTCCGCGCAAAAGGACATCAATGCGCTGCAAGGCGTGAATCAGACTTACTACGCTGGTGCATGGCTCAAGAACGGTTTCCACGAAGACGGTCTGTCCTCAGCGCTCGACGTGGTGGCTCTGATTGGATCAGCCGAAAGCGAAATCGCGCTGGAGCTCGCGGCCGAATGACCACTGCGGCCATCATCATGGGTGACGTTGTGCACGAGCGGCTGCGACCGGTCAATCACAGCTTCACCTATCCGCTGTTTTGTCTGCGCATTCCGCTTGGAAAGCTGGGCGACATCGGTGAACAGATCGCCGTCAATCGTCGCGGCCTGGTGTCGTTTCAAGAGCGTGATCATGGCGCACACGACGGCTCTTCATGCCTCGCCTGGATTCGCAATATCCTGAAGCTGAACGCTATTGATACAGACGGTATTAGCGTTGACCTGCACGCGTTTCCACGGATGCTGGGCTACGTATTTAATCCGGTGAGTTTTTGGGTTTGTCGCCGTGCTTCGGGCGATGTGTCTGCCGTGTTGGTTGAGGTGAATAACACCTTCGGCGAATCACACTGTTATCTGCTCACACCCAGCTCAGGCGACAGCATTCGCTCAGGCGAATTACTCACAGCAACCAAGGAGTTGCATGTCTCACCGTTCAATGAGGTGCGAGGCAAATACAGCTTTCGCTTCAACTTCGGCGAAGATCGCTGGCTCGCCCGCATTGACTATGACGACGGGCAAGGCGCCTTGCTTAACACGCACATTTCGGGCACGGCACAACCGCTCACCCGCGCCAATCTGCGCCAGGCCGCGCTCCGCTTTCCATTGCAAACACTCGCCGTGATGGCACGTATTCATTGGCATGCGCTGCGATTGTTCGCCAAGCGCGTGCCGTTTTTCGGAAAACTCAGATCCAACATGACAGGAATTTCGCGCTCATGAGTGCATCATCATCAGATACAACCCTCTCCGTCTTGCCGGCGTCGTTGCCCATTGCGGCGCGCGTGCTGTTCAAACTGCTCGGCAGCCTTCGTCACGGACGAATTACGGCGACGTTGCCCGACAAAAGTCGTCACGAATTTGGCAACGACGCGCATGGAATCCATGCTCACATTGAAATCTTTGATTTCAGCATTTGTACGCAAATTCTGACGGGTGGCGATGTCGCTTTCGGCGAGGGCTACTTCAACGGTGCGTGGGATTCGCCTGATCTGGTCGCGCTACTCACGCTGCTCGCCAAAAACCAGAACGAACTCATGCCCGCGTTTTACGGCAAAGGCTGGAAGGGCTGGCTGTTCAAGCTACGCCATTTGCTGCGGACGAATAGCAAAAAGCAGGCGCGCAAAAACATCGAAGCCCATTACGATCTCGGCAACAAGTTCTACAGCGTGTGGCTCGACAGAACGCTCACCTATTCATCGGCGATCTTCAGCGGCAACATGAGTGGTGATCTTGCCGAAGCGCAAATCGCCAAATACGAGCGCATCCTCTCCGAAATCAATCCGCCGGTGGGCGGGCATATTCTCGAAATTGGTTGCGGATGGGGCGGCTTCGCTGAGTACGCTGCAAAATCGCGCGGTGTGCGCGTAACCGGTGTCACGCTGTCGCCTTCGCAGCTTGAATTTGCCGAGAAACGAATCGCCGGCGCGGGCCTGAAGGATCAGGTGCAGTTCGCCTTGTGCGATTACCGCGATGTCAGCAAGCGCTTTGGCTCCAGCTTCGATGGCGTTGCCTCCATTGAAATGTTTGAAGCGGTCGGCCAGAAGTACTGGGACAGCTACTTTACTGCCGTGCAGGCCGCGCTCAAGCCCGGCGCGCGCGCCTGTGTGCAGGTCATCACCATCGATGAGAGCCGCTTTGCGCAGTATGAATCGACCAGCGACTTCATTCAGCAATACATCTTCCCCGGCGGCATGCTGCCCTCGCCAGAGCGGTTTATGGAGAAGGCGAAGAGCAAGGGATTGACGGTGTCCACGGAGTATGAATTCGGGCTCGACTACGCGGAAACGCTGCGCCGCTGGCTGCGCCAATTCGATGCCCGCCATGACGACATCACGGCGCAGGGATTTTCGGGTAACTTTGTCAAACTTTGGCGGTTTTATCTCGCCTATTGCATCGCAGGATTTGAAGCGGAGAGCATTAATGTTGGTCAATACACACTGGTTCGCTAGGGAAACGCCGATCAAGTGGCTGCGACGGCGCATTACTTCGTTGTGTGGTGCTCGGAATCCTCATTTACAAAAGCGGGAATGAAGGTTCCTGCGCGCCACGCGCTTCGTACTGCATCCGTCTCGCTTACTTGCTCAGCGTTTCCCCAGGCGGTCCATCGTCGCGACTTGGGTGCAAAATGCGGTCGCATGAGCCAACGTAAATCAAAACCACCCGCAAGCGCTACAGATAACGGCACCAGCGACGCCCCTATCGACAGCACTTTTCTCGAATCGCTCCTTGGCTACAACGCCCGACGAACGGCCCTTGTCATCATCGAGGCATTCCTTGATCGCATGTCGGTTTATGGCTTGCGGCCCGTTGATTTCTCGACACTATCGCTCGTGGCGCACAACCCCGGCATTACCTCGCGTCAGCTGTGCGCGGCGCTAGGCATTCTGCCGCCGAATCTGGTGCGCATCGTGGCCGACCTCGACAAGCGCGGGCTGGTGCAACGAAAGCCACATCCAACGGACGGTCGAGCTATCGGTCTACACCTCACACCAGACGGAAGCAAGATGATGAAAGAGGCGGAGACTACTGTGCTGACGCTGGAAGATGCGGCCTCGTCACGACTGTCCGTTGAAGAGCGACTGACACTGATTTCACTCCTCAAAAAAGTTTATAAGGCCTGACGCCGTCGAAGGTGTCTGCGAATCTCGATGAACCACAAAGACCTGATCGCCATTGACATCCACACCCACGCCGAGGTGAGCTGCTGGAACCCGTTTGATGCCTACGGCGAAGAGTACGACCGCGCGGCCGACAAATACTTTCGCTCCAGCAATCGACCGACCATCGCCGAAACAATCGCTCATTACCGCGAGAAAAAAATCGGGTTGATCATGTTCACGGTGGACTCCGAGTCCAACCTCGGCCGCAAACGCATTCCAAACGAGGAAATCGCCGCCGCTGCCACCGAAAACAGCGACATGATGATGGCGTTCGCCAGCATCGACCCGCACAAAGGCAAGATGGGGGCGCGCGAGGCCGAACGGCTGATCAAAGAGCACAACGTCAAGGGCTTCAAGTTTCATCCGACGGTGCAGGGCTTTCATCCGAACGACAAGATGGCCTACCCCATTTACGAAGTGATCAATGCGCACAAGCTGCCAGCGATTTTTCACACCGGGCATAGTGGCATTGGCTCCGGCATGTATTGCGGTGGCAAGCTGCGACTTGAGTATTCAAACCCGA
Source organism: Burkholderiales bacterium (assembly GCA_025352105.1). GTDB lineage: Bacteria > Pseudomonadota > Gammaproteobacteria > Burkholderiales > Casimicrobiaceae > Casimicrobium. The sequence goes on from JANXUB010000194.1 coordinate 10,188, forward strand.
TGCATCTGGATGATGTCGCCGTGAACTTTGGTGACATGCAGATCGTCATGGCGCACC
>JANXUB010000004.1 GCA_025352105.1 Burkholderiales bacterium
GATGAGATGATGAAAGAGCTCACGAAGCCGCAGCCTTCACCGCAGGACGTTGCCAACGCGATGTACTCGCGTGACCATGCGGCGCGCGCGTTGTGCATCCAGATCGTCGCCGTCAATCACGGCAGCGCCACCGTGTCCATGCTCGTGCGGCAAGACATGGTCAACGGCCACAACATCTGCCACGGCGGCTACATGGCGCTCTTGTGTGATACCGCGTTTGCCTATGCCTGTAACAGCGGCAACCAGAACACGGTCGCCAGTGGATTCTCGATAGAAATTCTCGCGCCCGCAGCGCTTGGCGACACGCTGGTCGCTGTTGCTGTCGAACAGGCGCAACGCGGACGACAGGGCGTCTACGACATCAAGCTAACCAATCAAAACGGCGACATCATCGCCCTGTTCCGTGGCAAGAGCGCGCGGATTGCGGGAGAAGTGATTCCCGCCAATGCCCGGTCTCTCCCCCTTCAAGGGGGAGGCTAGGAGGGGGATGGTTTTCTCTTCGAGTTGCTGGCAAACCATCCCCACCCTGGCCCTCCCCTTGAAGGGGAGGGAACGATAATCACTCGCTGTTTATGGGTCAACAAGCTCCATGCCAACAAAATCCCCAACCCCACTCCATCCCATCGAATCCGCCTCGCGCGACGAGCTGCAAGCCCTGCAACTCAAGCGCATGCAATGGAGCGTGACGCACGCTTACAACAATGTCCCGCACTACAAAAAATCATTCGACGCAAAAGGTGTTCATCCAAGCGACCTGAAGCACCTCGAAGACCTCGCTAAATTCCCGTTCACCCTAAAAACAGACCTACGCGAGAACTACCCGTTCGGCTTGTTCGCCGTGCCGCGCGAGCAAGTGGTGCGCATTCACGCATCCAGCGGCACCACGGGCAAGGCGACGGTTGTCGGCTACACCAAAAACGACATCGACACCTGGGCCGATTGCGTGGCGCGCAGCATTCGCGCGGCGGGCGGTTGCCCTGGCGACATGGTGCACATCGCCTATGGCTACGGCCTGTTCACCGGCGGGCTCGGCGCGCATTACGGCGCGGAGCGACTGGGCTGCACAGTGATCCCGATGAGCGGCGGACAGAGCGAAAAACAGGTGCAACTGATCACGGATTTCAAGCCGGACATCATCATGGTCACGCCAAGCTACTGCCTCGCACTCGCAGAAGAATTCGTCAAACAAGGCCTCGATCCCGCCGCATCGTCGCTCGCCATCGGCATCTTCGGCGCAGAGCCGTGGTCCAACGCGATGCGCGCCGACATCGAGCGCCGCATGGGCATCGACGCGGTGGACATTTACGGCCTGTCGGAAGTCATGGGGCCCGGCGTGGCCAGTGAATGTATCGAGAGCAAAGACGGCCCGGTGATCTGGGAAGACCATTTCTATCCCGAGATCATCGACCCTGTCACTGGTGCCGCATTGCCCGACGGCAGCGAAGGCGAACTCGTGTTCACCAGCCTGACCAAAGAGGCGATGCCCGTCATCCGCTACCGCACACGTGACCTCACCAAACTGCTGCCCCCCACTTCACGCAGCATGCGCCGCATGGCCAAAATCATCGGCCGCTCCGACGACATGATGATCATTCGCGGTGTCAACGTTTTCCCCACACAAATCGAAGAACTGATCCTGCGCCAACCTGATCTAGCGCCTCATTACGTCTGCGTCATCACCCGTCCTGAACATCTTGACGAGCTTGAGGTGCGTGTGGAAATGTCGCTGCGGTTCGTACATGTGGGCGCAGATTCACATCACGCCGTGACGCGGCAGTTGACTGCGGATATCAAGAATTTGATTGGCGTTTCGGCGAACGTGGAATTGACGTTGCCGGGGACGATTGAACGGAGTTTGGGGAAGGCTAAGCGGGTTGTTGATGAGCGAGCGAAGGTATGAATCCACGGCAATTCGTAAAATGGGGTGAGGCACGAAACTTGGCAAACGTAAACGTCTCCCAACCGCTGGGTTTGTAAGCCCAGCCGACAACACTGATAGATATCCAATGAATCGCCGAAATCTGCTGTTCACTGCACTACTCGCCCCTGCGATGCCACTTCTTGCCGCAGGATTGGGGGCAAGCGACTACACGTACATTGATGGGATCCGTGTCGATGAAAAGTCAGGAGAAGTAACGCTGATCCTAGTGATTGATCGCCCGCTTACCGACGGCCTGACCAAACCTAAGGTTCGCAGCAAGATGTTGGCTTATCAGCAATGGGTCTTTCGAGACGAAAAGTTGCTAAAGCTGTATCCTCGTGCCAAGCTCTCAGCCGGAATCACTTTGCTCATCTTGCACCCACAGGCAAAATCCTCTCTCGCCACATCCGTGCTGGAACAATTAGTCGGCTACGCACGCGAATTGCAATTCGTGCCTGTGACCCAATTGCTGTCCGATGCAAAGCAAGTCAAGTAGTGCTTTGTAGTTTCGTAGGGTGGGCACCCCGTGCCCACCGAGCGCTGGGATCACAACGATCTTTGCTTGGCGACGGTTTGGTGGGCACGGGGTGTCCACCAAACGACTGAAGGAGAAAAGACCATGCGTGCTCGTACCGTTGCCCCCGTTTCTCCCGGCGAAATGCTGGATGAGGAGTTCTTGAAACCACTTGGCTTGACGAAGTATCGCCTCGCCAAAGCCATCGGCGTGCCGCCACAGCGCATCGGCGACATCGTGGCAGGCAAGCGTTCTATCACCGCCGACACAGACCTGCGCCTGTGTCGCTACTTTGGGTTGAGCGATGGCTGGTGGTTGCGTGGACAAGCAAGCTACGACACTGCGATTGCGCGGGACGCGATGGGCGATGTGCTATCGCGAATTACACCTCGCGATTTGCTGGCAGCATGACGATATGGTCGCCACAACACCCTCCCGCCCCATCGCCCTAATCACCGGCGCCTCCTCCGGCATCGGCGAAGCGCTGACTCACAATTTTGCAGACTACGGGCATGATCTGGTGCTCGTGGCGCGTAGCGCGGACAAGCTGAAAACGCTGGCCGCTGCGCTTGAGGTTGAGCACGGTATCAAGGTGCTGGTGTTACCGGCTGATTTGTCCGAGTCCGGTGCTGTTGAAAAACTGGCAACTACGCTCAAGCGGCGTCGCAAAGTTCCGGACGTGCTCGTCAATTGCGCGGGCGTGCTGGAGCAAAAGCATTTTGTGAAGATGAAGCCCGAAGGCCATCAGGCGATCATCGACTTAAACATTTCGTCGCTCACCGCCATGCTGGCGCATTTGCTGCCGCTGATGGTGGCTCGCGGCTCGGGGCGGGTGTTGAACGTGGCGTCCATCGCCGCCTTTCAGCCGATCCCGCTGCTCGCCACCTACGCTGCGAGCAAGGCGTACGTGCTGTCGCTGACCGAATCGTTGTCGGAAGAGTTAAAAGGCACTGGCGTGACGATCACCGCGCTTTGCCCCGGCATCACGGCGACCAATATGTTGAGCGTTGCCACGGACGCCAATGGCCAGTTGGCGAAGCTGCCCGACTTTTTGATCGGCAATGTTGACGACGTGGCGCAGGACGGTTTCGACGCCTGCATGCGAGGTGATGTGATCTGCGTGCCCGGTGTGGTCAATCGGGCAGCGATGCTTGCGTCCCGAAGCACGCCGAAGTGGTTGCTACGGCGTGTGGGTGGCTATCTGGCGCGGAAAACTACGCCATGACTCATGTCGGAACCGCAAGCGTTCCAACCTACACGACCGACCCCTGCGCGTAGGCCTTCACGTCATCCGGCGTTTCGTCCGACGCATAGCAATCCTCAAACAGCTCGCGGAACAAGGCTTCCGGTAGCTTGCGACCGATGAACACGACGGTGCTTTCGCGCTTGGCGTCCTCTGGCCATTCGCTCGCGAAGTCAAAGCCTGCCATCATGTGTACGCCCTGAAACACCACGCGGCGCGGCTCGCCCTTGATATTGAGGATGCCTTTGTAGCGCAGCATTTGCTCGCCATACAAGTTGATCAGTGACCCGATGTAGCGATCCACTTTGCGCACGTCAAGCGGCTTGTCGGTCTTGATGTAAAAGCTTGCCACTTCGTCGTGATGTTCGTGATCGGAATTGGTCAAAAAATCGGGCTGAATGTCGAGAATCGCGTTCAGGTTAAAGCCGCGAATATCGATCAGCTCCTTGATCGGCGTGACACCGAAATTGACCTTGGTGATCGGCGCGCGAACGTTCAATTTGCGCAGGCGCTCCATGAGCTTTTGTGTCTCTTCTTCGGTCGTCACATCGGTTTTTGAAACGAGCAGACGATCCGCGAATGCCACCTGCTGCTGCGCTTCGGTGAAATCCTTGAGCTGCGTCATGCCGTGCTTGGCATCGACCACCGTGATCACGGCGTCCAGCAGATAGCGCTCGTTGACTTTTTCATCGGCAAAAAATGTCTGCGCAACCGGTGCCGGATCGGCCATGCCGGTCGTCTCGATCACCACGCGCGTGAAATTGAACTCACCCTTGGCGCGACGCTTGTAGAGGCTGTTCAAGATGCGGATCAGGTCGCCGCGCACGGTGCAACAGATGCAGCCGTTATTCATCTCGACGATCTGCTCTTTGGAGTCGGCGAGGATTTCGTTGTCCACGCCCTCTTCGCCAAATTCGTTCTCAATCACCGCGATTTTTTCGCCGTGGTTTTCTTTCAGAATGCGGTTCAACAGCGTCGTTTTACCCGCACCTAAAAAACCGGTGAGGATGGTTACGGGAATCGGTGAATCCGTTGCGCCTGGTGCAGCCCACGTTTGCGCATCTTTTTCGGCCGCTTTTTTCGCGGCATCGGCTTTGGTCGACATAGTGCTTGTATCCTTTGTGATCTTGCTAATTTTAGGGTGCGCGCCTTGAGTTCAACCCAGTCCGCTTTGCCGACCTGTGCAGAACCCGTTTTATCGACCGCGGAGCTGCGCGCGCTTGAGGCGCAATTTCACGATGTGGACTTGATGCGGCGGGCCGGGAAGGCGGCAGCGGAGTTTTTGGCGGCACGCACCTCGCGGGATTCGAAGATCGTGCTGTTTGCCGGGCCGGGGAACAATGGCGGGGATGCGCTGGCTTGTGCGGCGGAGTTGGCGCAGGTTGGATATGTGCCGGTTGTCGTTTTGCTGGCTGATGTGGCGAAATACGCCGAGGACGCCGCCAGCGCCTGGAACCGAGTGCAAGAGCTGTGTGTGGCTCCCTCTCCCTTGGGGGGAGAGGGTGACGTTGGCGCTCAGAGCCATCGTCGTGCTCCAGGCAACGATCCCCCTCTCCCTAACCCTCCCCCACCGGGGGGGAGGGGACAGATCATTGTGCTGCATGAAATTCCGGCCTTACTCGGTGCCGAATGGATCGTCGACGGCCTTTTAGGAATCGGCCTGAAACGACCGCTGAATGAGGGCTACAGCGACGCCGTGCACGCGATTGCGGCGGCGCGGGCGACGGGCGCGAAGGTTTTGGCGCTTGATGTGCCGAGCGGCATTGACGCGGATACGGGGGCGCTTGTTGGCGATGCGGTAGTCGTCGCTGACCATACGATGACATTTCTCGCACTCAAACCCGGACTGCTCACTGGGCCTGCGCTAGATTACGTTGGCGAGTTGCACTGCGACAATTTGGGCGTTGCGTCAATTGGGGAATCGGCCATTCACGCGATCGATTGCGGCTACATCGCCGCCATCCGCCGCCATCAAGCAACCAACGCACACAAGGGCACCAACGGCACCTGCGTGGTCATCGGCGGAGCGACGGGCATGTTGGGAGCGGTTCTGCTCTGCAGTCGTGCGGCGATGCGCTTAGGGGCCGGCAAAGTGAAGGTGGGCTGGCTGGCTGATCCCGCGCCACAGGTTGACGTGCTGATGCCTGAGGTGATGATGGGCACTGCAACGAATTTGGTGGCGAGTGAATGCAGCGCGATGGTCGTCGGTTGTGGGCTCGGTGTTTCAGGCGCTGCGGTGCGGGCGCTGAAGACTGCGCTTAAGCGAGATGTGCCGTTGGTGGTCGATGCTGATGCGTTGAACCTGATCGCGCAATCGGCAGAACTCGTCACGTTGATGCAGCGACGCGCGAGCCCGACCATCGTCACGCCACATCCCGCCGAAGCCGCACGCCTGCTGGGCTGCAGCACGGCTGACGTGCAACGGGATCGCCTGCGGGCGGCTCGCGACCTGGCGACCGGCTATCGCTGTGTCGCCGTAGTCAAGGGCGCGGGCACGGTAATTTGCGATGGCACGTCGACGACTATCAACCGAACTGGCAATCCGTTGCTTGCCACCGCCGGAACGGGCGACGTGCTGGCGGGGATGATCGGTGCATTGCTCGCGCAGGGTTACGAGGCGGCGACGGCAGCTCGGCTAGGCGTGTGCCTGCACGGAGCGGCAGCGGATGCGTTGCGCGCGCACGGCGTGAAGCGTGCGGTTGCGGGTGACGTGATTGACGAGTTGCGTTTTTTGTAGCGCAGTAGCCTCGATGCAGCGAAGCGGAATCGAGGCACTTCATAGCAATCTACAGCAACGCTTCCGCGATTACGCTGCGCTGCATCCCGGCTACGGCAGCGAGTGTTACGGGACGAGAATCACGCCACCCACCGTTTTGCGCGCCTCCAGATCACGATGCGCTTGCGCCGCGTCGGCGAGCGAATAAGTCTGCCGCGCAGCCAGATCAAGCTTGCCGTCTTTCATCAGGGTGAACACGTTGTTCGCCATTTCCTCCATCGTGGCGCGATTGCTGGTGTAGGCCATGAGCGTTTGTCGCGTGACATAGAGCGAGCCTTTTCCGGCGAGGATGCCCAGATCAACTCCGGTCACCGGGCCCGACGAATTGCCGAAGCAGACCATCAATCCAAGCGGTTGAATGCAGTCGAGCGACGCAGGCCAGGTGTCTTTGCCTACGCTGTCGTACACCACGGGCAGCTTCTTGCCGCCGGTGATTTCTTTCACTCGATCAACGAAGTTTTCGGTGTTGTAGTTGATGACGTGGGCGCAGCCGTGTTCGAGCGCTAATTTGCCTTTCTCGTCGCTACCCACGGTGCCGATCAAGGTCACGCCGAGCGCCTTGGCCCACTGACACGCGATGAGGCCCACGCCACCTGCTGCGGCATGAAACAGAATGGTGTCGCCCGCTTTGCATTTGTAGGTACGGTTCAACAAGTATTCAACCGTCATGGCGCGCAAAAAGCCTGCAGCGATGTGCTGCTCGCTGATGTATTGCGGCAGCTTGATGAGTGCGGTAGCGGGCATATTGCGTTCGCTGGAATAGCTGCCCAGCGGGCCATCGCAATAGACGACGCGGTCGCCCGGCTTGACCAGCGTGACGCCTTCGCCCACGGCCTCGACCAAGCCTGCACCTTCCTTGCCAATCGGCGATGGCATCGGAACTTTGTACAGACCCGTGCGGTGATACGTGTCGATGAAATTCACGCCGATAGCGCTATGGCGAACCTGCGCTTCGCCGGGGCCGGGTGGCGGCAGATCAACCGACTCAATTTTTAGAACGTCGGGGCCACCGGGCTCAAAGAAGCGGATTTGTTGGGTCATGATTCAGCCAATGACATAAAAATTAGAAGTCGTAACGCCGTTCGCCCTGAGCCCGTCGAAGGGTTTGGTTGCGCCACCCGACCCTTCGACAAGCTCAGGGCGAACGGAAATAATGTGAAAACCTCTGAGGTATTTTTACACGCTCAGCATCGAGCGATAGAGCCAGATTCCAATTGCCGTCAAGCCGAGCGACGCCACCAGATGCAGCGCCGCGAGCCCGACACCGCGCAACAGATGACCGTCCAGCAACAGCGAGGTCACCTCGCCGCTAAACGCAGAAAACGTCGTCAGCGCGCCCAGAAATCCCGTCACAAAAAATAATCGCCACAGCGGTGAAATATCAGTGCGCGCCGAGAAATGCGCAATCGCGAGGCCGATCAGCAAACCGCCAATTGCGTTCGCCGCAAACGTGCCCCACGGCAGCCAGCTTCGCCCATTGAGCGCGAGCCCGAGGCCATAACGTGCCCACGCGCCAAGCACCGCGCCAAGTGCAATCGCCGCAAGCGTCGCCGCCATCAACGAACGAATTGCTTCACGTAGTCGCGCCCGAGGCCGACGGCTTCGTAGTGCTTTTCGCACATCTCAATCTTCGTCCACACGTCCTCGTAGCCCGTTTGCTCACCGGCCTCGTTCAGGTAAATCATTGCGCCCTGAATGTTGAAAAACGTGATCATCTCGGCGCAGTCGGCGGGCACTTCGAGCGTGTGAATTTCGCCCGGCGGTTCGTAGACAAAACTGCCCTCCGTCGCCACCCAGTCATGTTCGCGGTAGAACCACTTGCCCTTGATGACGTAGCCGACCACAGCCATCGGATGCCGATGCCGCGACAGGACGCCGCTTTTGCGAACGCGCAGCAGATTGCACCAACCGCCGGACACCGTGTTCATCAGCAACGGACGAAACCAGACGGCAGGTGCTTGCGGAACCCAGACGCGCTCGTCCGTTGGAATGGCGGCGACGGCGATTTCGGGCTGGATCATCATGCGGTTTATTTGCCCAGCGCCGCAGTCCACACCGCGTCGACCACCTCACGTTGCGCACCGCGCTCACGATACAGCCGAATCTCCATCGTGCCCGTCCAGTGCGCATCGCCGCAACGCGCGAGGCGCTTGCCCTTCACCTCACGAACGACCGCACTTTCGGGCAACCACGCGAGGCCGTGGCCTTCCATCGCCATGACTTTGAGCGCCTCCGACATATCGTTTTCATAAACGCAATCCAGATGCGCCCGGAGCGGCGATTGCTGCAATATCAGCTCGACCATGCGCCCGAGATAAGCCTGCGGCGTATACGACAGATACGGAATTTTTTTCGCGTCGCTGCCGGGCAAAGCGAACAGCGCGCGGCCTTCGCTGTCAGTCCTTGAAAACGGCGCAATCGTCTCGGTGCCGAGCACGATCATCTCGTAGCGCGCCTCATCCAGCTGCACCGGCTGATTGGTGTGGTGATAGCAAAGCAGCAAATCACAATTGCCCTCAACCAGACTCATCACGGCGTCATGCACGTTGGCCGCAAGCAGCTTTGCCTTCACGCGCCCCAGCTTTTTCTCCAGCGCGGTCAGCCAGACCGGGAAAAAAGTCAGCGACAGCGTGTGTGGCGCAGCGAACAAAATCGTATCGGTCGGCGCGCTTTGCAAACCGCGCGCAATCGCCCGTGCATCAATCGCCTGCCGCACGATTTCAGCAGCGCGCTCGCGAAACTGCTCCCCCGCCTTGGTCATCTTGGTCGGATAACTCGTGCGGTCAATCAGCTCCGCGCCGAGCCACTGTTCCAGCGCCCGAATGCGCCGCGAGAAGGCCGGCTGGGTGACGTAGCGCAACTCCGCCGCCCGAGAAAAGCTGCCCGTTTCGGCCAGCTGCAAAAAGTCTTCAACCCACTTTAGTTCCATGATGTTGAGTGTAGCCAAATCTATGCAATAACGGTATACGGGGTATCGCTACGATATACAGCTTTTCTCTCAGATGACCATCGAAGCACGGATTGTAGGCGTAAAAGTGGAAAAGTCGACTAGTTCGATATACGCCCGGTAGCCCCTAATTAGCAGTGATTTCATCGATAAGTTGTAATTAGATTTCCGGGATAAAAGCGTGAGAACGCTTCCTTGCAACGACGCTATTCCTCGTCAGCCACCACGCCGCGCAGTGCTTCAAAAAAACGCGGAAAAGTTTTGTTCACGCACTCGGGATCGTTGATGCGAACGGGCACGCCGCGCCGTCCCAAACTTGCCAGCGCGAAGCACATGGCGATGCGATGGTCGTCGTACGTATCAATCGCGGTATTCGCGGCTAGCACGTTCGGTGACGTAATCGAGATCCAGTCCGCCCCCTCGTCCACAGTCGCGCCGAGTTTGCGCAACTCGGTGGCCATTGCGGTAATGCGATCCGTCTCCTTCACGCGCCAACTGGCGATGTTAGTGAGCCGCGTGGTGCCCTCCGCAAAGAGCGCAACAACAGCCAAGGTCATCGCGGCATCCGGGATGTGATTCATGTCAGCATCAATCGCGCGCAACCGCCCATCCGCCGGGGCCTCGGCAATGATGGAGTTGTCCTCCATGGTCACCCGAGCCCCCATGGACGCCAGCGCGTCGGCGAACTTCACGTCGCCCTGAAGCGCGTTGCGACCGACGCCCTCAACACGAATCGGGCCGCCACCGATCGCTCCCGCCGCGAGAAAATACGAAGCGGACGAAGCGTCGCCCTCGACCGCGTAATGCCCCGGAGACACGTAGCGCGCCGCCTCGCCAGCGGGAACCACAAAGCGCTGCCAGCCATCACGCTCAACGACGACGCCAAACTGCCGCATCATCGCGAGCGTGATCTCAACATAAGGTTTGGAAATCAGATCACCGACGACTTCGATGGTCGCGGGCCGGTCGCCGCGCGCCGTGACCAGCGGCAGCGCGATGAGTAAGCCTGTCAAAAACTGCGAAGAAACATCGCCGCAAATCGGAATCGGGCGATCAATCTGAATGTGGCCGCCACCAATCGTGAGCGGCGGAAATCTGGGGTTGCCGGTGTATTCGACCACCGCGCCGATTCGCGTCAAGGCGTCCACAAGGTCACCAATAGGCCGCTCGCGCATGCGTGCCACGCCATCAATTCGGTACTGACTTTCGGGCTCAGCCGCTAGCGCCAGCGTGGCCACTAGCGAGCGTGTTGCGGTGCCTGCATTGCCGACAAAAATGTCGCCGTTGGTCCCAGAAAAAATACCGCCGCAGCCGACGACCGATATCTGCCCGTCAACCAGATCGCTGGCCTCGACACCCAGCACCTTCAGCGCAGCGCGCATGACCTGCGTATCGTCGGAATCGAGCAGCCCCGTCAGTTCAGTGTTGCCCCCCGCCAATGCGGCCAGCAACAACGCACGATTTGAAATGCTTTTGGAACCAGGCAGCAGGACGATGCCTGAAGCGCGGCGACGCGCGGCAAGAGATAGGGAGTTCATCCTGCGATTTTAGAGGGCAACGCGAGCCCCCGACCGGCGGGGCTCAAGCGCGCAACCGGGGTCAAGCCGCACTACTCTCCGGTTTGCACCATTCGCCCTGAGCCCGTCGAAGGGGTCGTTGCACGCCACGAGGCTTCGACGAGCTCAGCACTAACGGGATTTGAAAAGGACTCGATTAAGCGAGGGGCATTGGGTCAAGCCTCGACGATAGTCATCACGATAGAGCGTGCTTTGATGCCGGTGCTGGTGTCAATCTCAACCGAAAGCCCGCCATTGGAGACAGTGCAATTGATCTTATTCATGCCAATAAAGTTGCAGCGCCTGTCGTGGAGGTAGCCCTTGTACCAGCGACCGTTTTGATCCTGCATTTCGATCAGGAAACTGGAAGCATGAGTCAGCTGCCCGTTGATCATGATCGCGCCCGTACTGTCCGCCCCCAGCCTGACCGCGCTCACCGGTGTTCCGCGTACCTTGGCGCTCACGCGGCCATGCACTAACTCAATTTTCGAGACTTTGTTGGGCGGCGCATGGTCGATATCCTCGCCCCCGACTGCACTGATACATCGTGGCCGACGACCTTCCACAAAGTTTGGAAACGTATCGATGGATCGGAAATGAACTCCCGAGCTGCCCCGATCCACGACTTGATGGTTACCGGCATAAATGCCCACGTGAGTGATCACCGGAGAGTTGGCATATTCCGCGTACGTCTGCCGCCAGAACACCAGATCGCCCGGCCGCAGCTGGTACTTGCTGGTGATTTTCAGGCCAATCTCGTCGCCCGCAAGGCTATTGGCGAAAGCCGCGCCCTGCGACATGTGTTTTGAATCCGCCCAGTCGGACGGCTTACTGGCGACGGGAAGATTAAACCCGCAATGGCGAAACACGTGACGCACGAAGAGCGCGCAAAAAGGACCGGGCGAAGCAGGGTCGCGCCAAGCGCTGTGATCAAAGGACTTTGCGTAGTCGACGATTTTTGAGCTCGAAACCAACATGGCGCACCTCCGGGTGATGGTCGATCAATCATCCATCGTCCGCGATTGAGACGATGTTTTGATCGTTACCAGCACTGTAGAGGGCCGCAGCCCAAAAAAGAAGTTACAGAACGTTACGCCTGCGCGCTGCGCCAACGCCCGTGGGCGTGACACGACGCTGGTCCCAGTGCGGGCTAGCCGTCGCGGCTGACGCCACCCAGCGGCGGCATCGGTTCGCCGTACTCGATATGCTTTTGCCAGGCGTTCCGCGCTTTACTGGCGCGGCTGTAGCCAGCTTCGATTGCGCTGATCGCGTCGGTGTCTGCGACGGCCAGCCAGCGATCAAACGCGTCCAGCCGCGCTCGGTATGCGCCAAGCTGCCCACGAAGCGCAGCGCGGTTTGCAACAGAAATGTCGCGCCACATTTCGGGCGATCCCGCCGCGATCCGTGTGAAGTCGCGAAAGCCGCTCGCGGCATAGTTGAAATAGTCCGCCGACCGTGGCATCTCCGCAAGCATGTCGACGAGCGCGAACGCCAGCAGGTGCGGGAGGTGGCTGACCGCGGCGAATACGTCGTCGTGCTCGGCCGCACTCATGCGATGAATTTCAGCCCCCGCTTTTTCCCACATCGCTGCCACAACACCGGCGGCATGCGGGTTCGTTTCTGCTTCGGCGCAGATGACCGTTTTGCGCTTTTCAAACAGTGTGGCAAAGGCGGCCGCTGCACCTGTTTTTTCGGTGCCCGCAATGGGGTGCGCGGGCACAAATTGCGAGAACCTTTCAGCCAGCGCGGCGCGGGCTGCGGCCGTGACATCCTGCTTGGTGCTGCCGCCGTCGGTGAGGATGCTGGTCGCGCCCAAATGCGGCGCGAGTTCCGCAAAGACGCGGGGCATTTGCGCGACGGGCGTGGCGACAAAAATGATGTCGGCTTTAGCGGCTTGCTCAAGAGTGGCTATCGCATCGATAACGCCCAGTCGCAACGCCTCGTCGAGGTTGGCTTGCGAGCGGCCGACGCCGATCACACGGCCCACCGCGTTGTGCTTTTTGAGCGCTAGCGAAAGCGAGCCGCCGATGAGGCCAACGCCGATGATCGCCAGCGTGTTGATACGCCCGGTCATGACAAACGCACCGCCATACCGACCTAAAGCACCGCAGCGGGATAGCTGCCGACGACTTTGAAATAGCTCGACTGCGCCTTGACGTCCTCAAGCGCTGCCGCAA
>JANXUB010000012.1 GCA_025352105.1 Burkholderiales bacterium
GACGATGGGGCGGGTGGAGGTTGAGGCGTTCTTGACGCATTTGGCGAGTGAGCACCAGGTGGCGGCGTCTACACATCGGCAGGCGCTCTCAGCGCTGCTGTTTTTGTACCGCGAAGTGCTGGGCATTGAGCTGCCGTGGATGATGGAGATCGGTCGCCCGAAAACGCCGCAGCGACTGCCGGAGGTGCTGACGGTGGGCGAGGTGCTGCGCACCCTATCGCTCTTGCAGGGCGAGCATGCGACGCTGGCGAAATTGCTTTACGGCACCGGCATGCGCATTCTGGAGGGCATGCGACTGCGCACGAAGGATGTGGACTTTGAGCGCGGTGCGATCATCGTGCGCGACGGCTGGTACACGAATGGCACATTGCGCGCCATGGGCGGCAAGGATCGCGTGGTGATGCTGCCGCACTCATTGCGGGATGAATTGAAGCAGCAACTGCGCTTGAGCCATGCGCTGTGGGAGGCGGATCGTGCGGCGAAATTATCTGGCGTCGAGTTGCCGCATGCAATCGCCGTGAAACATCCTCGTGCGGGGGAGCGTTGGGCCTGGCATTGGGTGTTTCCGCAATCGGCCACCGCGACCGATCCGCGCACGGGTGTACGGCGGCGGCATCATGCATATCCGCAGACGTTTCGCCGCGCGTTGACGATGGCGCTGCGTGCGGCGGGGGTGACCAAACCGGCAACGGCGCACACGTTGCGACATTCGTTTGCTACGCATTTGTTGCAAAGCGGTGCGGACACTCCTACCGTGCAGACGTTGCTCGGTCATGCCGATGTGTCGACGACCATGATTTACACGCACGTGTTGAAGGTCGCTGGTGGCGCGCCGAGCCCGCTGGACGCGCTCAATTTCAATGCGCCGGTGCGGCATCGGGACGACGAAGTGCTGGCGCGATTGAACGCGATGCCTGCTTGAATTTCGTCAACAGCTTTTTTGTGAATCGCACATTTCGTATGGGCTGAATACGCAATACGTAAATACTCGACTTAGCCTAAAAACTAGCGCTAAGCCCCTATATGGCTGGGCTTATAGAAATAAGCTGTATTGTTCATTCGTATTTTAGTTTTATCCCGAATTATTGCGACAACCTTCCATGAAGGCGATAATTGGCAATAAATGACTGATCTCCACTTCCCCCGCCCGGAGCTTGCCCATCGCATCGCTGACGATCTGGTTGGTGCGTCGCTGTTGAGCGATGCCCGCAACGGGCTGTTTCTGGCGCAGGCTCGCCGAACTGGCAAAAGCTGGTTTTTGCAGCGCGACCTGAAGCCCGCGCTCGAAGCGAAGGGCTGGATCGTGCTTTATGTCGATCTGTGGAAGGACACCAAGCGCGATCCGGCGTCATTGATCTCGGACGTCATCGAAACCGCGTTTGCCGAGCACTTGGGTTGGGTGACGAAGGCGTCAAAACGCATGGGCATCGAAAAGCTTGGCCTGGGCGGCGCGTCGGTCAACTTGGCGCAAACGCTGGACTTTGCGACGCTAACGCTCGCCGATGCGCTCAGTGAGCTTCATCAACGCAGCAAAAAGAAGATCGCGCTTCTGATTGACGAGGCGCAGCATGCGTTGACCTCTGAGGCGGGTGAGGCAGCAATGACGGCGCTGAAATCGGCCCGCGATCAGATGAACGCGGGAACCGAACCGTCGCTGTTGCTGGTGATGTCGGGCTCGCATCAAGACAAGCTGATGCGGTTAACCAATTCGCCTGCCGCGCCGTTTTGGGGGTCGCGTGTGGAACTGCTGGAGCCGCTGGGGGAGGCCTATGTCGACTGGTGCGCTGATCTGCTGGAAGCGGAGCTCTCCGCGCTGAAGCCGCTTGATCGTGCAGCGCTGTACCGCGCGTTTGCTGAATTTGGCCACCGACCACAGTTTTTTATGACTGCGTTTAAAGATGCCATTCGAGATAGTCAGTCCGAGCGCGGACGCCAAGGAGAGGCGACTGGCTGGGGGCAGCGCATCAGCACCGATGTGTTGGCGCGTGCCGCGAAGCGACAGCAAACTGATCGCGAAGGATTTGCCGCGACCTACGTGCAGCTTGATCCGTTGGAACAGGCGGTACTTTGGCGACTGCTTTCTGAAGGCGTGCAGTTCCGCGCTTACGATGTGGCGGCTATGGCGTTCTACAAAGAACGAATCGGCAAAGCAACCACCGCCACCACCGTGCAGCGAAAGCTTGAAGCGTTGCGAGAAAAAAATCCGCCGTTACTCTGGAAGTCTCAGCGAGGTGAATATTCCCCTTATGATCAGTCTCTACAGGACTGGTACAACTTTGAAAAAAATCGGGGGGCGTGGCCACCCGCTGCGTCGTAGCGCCGCACCATCGTGTTGCTGCGCCGAAAATGCCGAACCTCACTTAGCATGCATCCTGTTTGACTCCGGCGCATTTTCTACGCCACTTTCACCTCTCACTCATCATGCCTTTGACCGCCCCTGAACAATTAGAAATCATGAAACGCGGCTGCGACGAATTGCTCGTCGAAGCCGAAATGCTCAAGAAAATCGAGCGCAGCGTCAAGACCGGCACGCCGCTGCGCGCGAAGCTGGGCCTCGACCCGACGCGGCCCGACATTCACATTGGCCACACGGTGGTGCTCAACAAGCTGCGCCAGTTTCAGGACTTGGGTCATACCGTCATCTTTCTGATTGGTGACTTCACGTCGCTGATTGGCGATCCTTCAGGTCGCAACGACACGCGTCCGCCGCTGGAGCGTGAGCAGATTCTGGAGAACGCGAAGACCTATCACGCGCAAGCGAGCAAAGTGCTTGACCCAACGAAAACCGAGATTCGCTACAACAGCGAATGGAGCGATCCGCTCGGTGCGGCGGGCATGATTAAGCTCGCGGCGAAGTACACCGTGGCACGCATGATGGAGCGCGAGGATTTCACGCAGCGCTTCAAAAAAGGCGTGCCGATTTCGATTCATGAGTTTTTGTATCCACTGATGCAGGGCTACGATTCGGTCGCGCTTAAGGCCGACATCGAACTCGGCGGCACCGATCAAAAGTTCAACCTGCTGATGGGCCGTTCGCTGCAAACGCAGTATGGCCAGGAGGAACAATGCATTTTGACGATGCCGCTCTTGGTCGGGCTCGACGGCGTCGAGAAGATGAGCAAGTCGAAGAATAACTACATCGGCGTGACCGACGCGCCTGCCGAGATGTTCGGCAAAGTGATGTCGATTTCAGATGAGTCGATGTGGACTTACTACGAGCTTTTGTCGTTCAAACCGATGACCGAAATCGCGCCGATGAAGGCGAAATGCGCCGCGAAAGCAATGAATCCACGCGATGCCAAAGTGGCGCTGGCGCTTGAGATCACGGCGCGCTTTCATTCGCAATCAGATGCTGATGCGGCGCTCGCCGCGTTCGAGGCGCGCAAGACCGGCGCAGCTCCAGAAAACATGCCGGAGGTGACGATCCATTGCGCCGAAGATTCGATGCTGCTCACGCAAATCGTCAAGCAGGCGGACCTCGCTGCAAGTACCAGCGACGCGGGTCGTTTGATCGACGGTCGCGGACTCAAAGTGGACGGCGTGGCGATTGAAGATCGCAAACTCTTGCTCGCGAAGGGCAAAAGCTACGTCATTCAAGCGGGCAAACGCAAATTTGTGCGGGTCACGTTACGTTGAAATAGAAGGAAATGAAAACACTTCGCAGACTCAGCGCTCTCACGGTCGCAATCACACTCACAATCACAGTCACAGTCCTCGCACCAAGCATCGCAGCTGCCGATTCGCCTCCGCTGCTCTTACCTGGCGCATGGAAGATTGTGGGCGACACCACCGTGGTGACGGACGATGGCAAGAAAAAAGTGTCGGTGGGTAAGGTGGAGCGCGCTGCCTGCCTGTCGCCACAGTTCGTCGCCAACAATCCCCATTTCAACGCCGACTTCGCGATGCGCGGTCAGTCAAGCCAAGCCAAGTCGTGCCGCTATTGGCCCATCACCCAATCGCTGACGGCGACCACGGGCGTGCTGCGCATGCGGTTTGAGTGCACAACCACGGACGACAAGCGCGTGTGGGCCACGGTAGACAACATCGGGACACCTACAACGGTCGATTCGAAGTTGCGCGTGTTTAAACAAGGCGGCGCGGGGCATGTCGATCTCACGCATCGAATGACACGCATGGACGCAGCATGCCCGCCCGAGATGAAGCCGCTTGAGAGCAGCCCCGTAGAGCCTCAAAAAGCCGCCCGCCCCACCGTTGTCGTCACACAACCCTCGGTCAATTTTGCTGGCGAAACGTACTTCTATGACGGCGCAGAAATGGGGGGAACCGCGATCCACAACAATTACTACCGTGCTGAAGAAAGTAGCACCGATTGGCGCAAAGAATTCAGCGCCTCTCACTACCCGAACTCCGCAACGCCAGCCGCCTACGTTGCGCGACTTGCAGACAGCGATCAGCGCGTCTTGCTCAAAGGCACCTCGACAGTTACGCTCGAAAAATCTAGCGACGGCCAAGACGTAACGACTGCGCAGCTCTTCACTGCAAAACGAGACAACGGCGTCGCGTTCGTGATGCACTCAACCACCCGGATCGTGCAGCGCGTTGGGGTGAAAGGCGTAAAAACTTATCGCCTGGAGACCGATTACGACGAAGATAAAGTGCCGAGCGTACAGGCGATGGCGGCCCTCAATCAGCGCTATGCAGACGCGCTTTCGTCTATTGATTTGCCGGTTTACGACGCTGAGGGTAAAGCGCTGGCAACCAGCGCTAACGTCGCCAAACCAATTCTGTTTAACGGGCAGACGTTTCGGCTTGACACCGGTACAGTCGCGCTAACCCACATTTTCAACGGGTACGCGCTGGACGGCGAAGATGCCAACACAGCTGCGCGCTCGCTCTGGGTGAACGTCTACCCTACAGCGGATACCACCAGCGAAGTTATTGAATGGACCAAGGCGGAATTTTCCGGGAAGCTCTTGAAGGGCTCGAAGTTCGAATCACTCAACAAGACGCCAGACGGCAGCAGTGAGACATTGCTGTACATACTGCCGACAGCCGACGGCACGGGTTTCGTATTGAGCATTGCGCGGTACACGAAAGACCAGGATGGCGTGAAGGCGTATCGCTACAACGACAGCTTCAACGGCACAATGGTGGAACACGGCGCAAGCATTCGCGCATCCATGAGAAAGATTGCTGCCCTTTTGGGTGAACTCAGCGTTCCCGTGGTCAACGAGGCGCGAACCTCCGAATTTGCCGTGCCGCCTATCAGCGACGAACCGCGGGAAGCAACCAAGGCGGAGATGCAAGCCTCATCTGCAATCGTGATCGACAAGAAGACGTACCAGCTTAAGAACGTACGCGAGCAAACCGATGAGGTTGCGAATTATTTTTTTACCGACACTGAAACCATCACCGAGCACACGAGCAATTTAACGATTCGCCTCGAGACCAACGAGCGCGATCCGGTCAGCCGGTGCCAACGTGTTGTTGATTCAAATTCTCAGCAGCAGGTGGCTGGCACCAAGGCGCGCGTCATTCGCGACACGCAAAACGGCAAAGACGTGACCTGCACGGTGGTGACCAATCACGACAAAAATACCATCGCGTTCTTCGTGATTCGCCTGCGGAAAGTATCAGCACCAGACGCTGTTTTGAGCTACCGATACTACCGAGAGTTGAGCGGCTCCTACGCTCAGAACGCCGCCGAGATTCAGACAGCCACCGAAGCTGTGGCCGATCAATTGGCAAGAATTGACCGTCGCGTGATCGGCAAGCCCGTTGGGGTTGCGAAACCGTAACGCAAATCCGACCCTGTCTTCCACCAGCGGCTTCACTACAAACACGGACAGCGCTCTTGTTTTCAAGCTAGGTCGAGCGGGCACCCCGCGCCCGCCAAGGCATTTCGAATGCGCAGGCCTATTCCTTTCGCACGGTGACGGTGGGCACGGGTGCCCACCCTACGAAAATCGTTGGGACTTACATGTACATCTCTCTCACGGATCTCTTCAAAATCGGCATCGGCCCGTCATCGTCGCACACGGTTGGGCCGATGCGCGCCGCAAGGCGTTTTCTGATCGAGTTACCCGACGATCTGCTGGCTAAAGTCACGCGTGTTCGCGTGGAATTGTTTGGCTCGCTTGCGCATACCGGACACGGCCACGGCACCGATATCGCATTGCAATTGGGATTCAGTGGCGAGCTGCCCGATGTGGTGGATACCGTCGCGATTCCACAAATGATTTTGGCCATTGGCCAGAGCGAATCAATCAAGCTTTTGGGCGAACGCGCGATACGCTTTCAGCCTATGCTCGACATTCGCTACAACCTGAAAGATGTGTTGCCGCTGCATTCGAATGCGATGACCTTTCGTGCTTATTCGGATGACATGAGCAAAGCCATCGCCGAACGCACGCTCTACTCGATCGGCGGCGGTTTTATCGTTGACGAGGACGAAGCGTTTGTTGGTAGCCCGCGTGGCGGCGAGGTTTCAGTTCCGTATCCGTTCGCGCATATGGTGGAGCTGCTGGCGCGTGCGACCGACGCAAAATTGCCGATGAGCGAGCTGCTGCGCGCCAACGAACATCACGTTCGCGGCGCAGCGGCCACCAGCGATTTTCTTGATCGCATCACAAAAACCTTTTTCGATTGCATTGACAAAGGCTTGGCCACGCGCGGGCAATTGCCAGGCGGCTTGAACGTCAAGCGTCGCGCACCTGACATTCACAATCAGTTGTTGGTCGAGCGCGGCCAAAGGGGGATCGCCCCGCACAAGGCGCTCGACTGGGTGAGCGCTTATGCGATTGCCGTGAACGAAGAAAACGCGGCGGGCGGTCGCGTGGTCACCGCGCCTACGAACGGCGCTGCAGGTGTGGTGCCCGCCGTGCTTCGCTATGCGCAGGACTTTTGCAATGTTGACCGCGCGGGGCAGCATGACTTCCTGCTCGTTGCGTCCGCAGTCGGCGCGCTGTGCAAGATGAACGCATCGATTTCAGGCGCTGAGGTAGGCTGTCAGGGCGAAGTCGGCTCCGCCGCTGCGATGGCCGCAGCGGGACTGGCCGCTGCGCTCGGAGCCAGCAATGAGCAGATCGAAAATGCCGCCGAAATCGCGCTTGAACATCATCTCGGCATGACTTGCGACCCCATTGGCGGACTGGTGCAAATCCCGTGTATTGAGCGCAACGCGATGGGAGCGGTGAAAGCGATCAGTGCAACGTCACTCGCCATGCGCGGCGACGGTACGCATCGCGTGTCGCTTGATCAGGCGATTGATACGATGCGGCGAACGGGGGCTGATATGCAGTCGAAGTACAAAGAAACGTCGCAGGGTGGGTTGGCGTTGGCGCAGGTAGAGTGCTGATTGTTTGTCCCCTCTCCCCTTGCGGGAGAGGGTTAGGGTGAGGGGTTACGTCGCACAGCAAATGCGTTGTGATTGGCGGTTTATTATTCAACCGCCCACTCATCCCAACCTTCTCCCGCGAGGGGAGAAGGGGCAAAACCGAAAGGTAGGAAACAACCATGCTCGACCACATGACCTTCCGCGTCGCTGACCTCGCTACCACCCGCAAACTGTACGAAGCCGCCCTCGCCCCGCTCGGCTACAAAGTCCTCCACGAGTTCGCGTTCGACGGACAAAAAATGTTCGGCATGGGCTTCGCAACTCCTGAAGGCGAGAAGACAACAACGTGGTTCATTCAAGGCGCATCTGAGTACGGCGAGCCCGTTACCCGCGGCTGCCATCTCGCATGGAAAGCGCCGAATCGCGCGGCAGTTGACGCGTTTTACGCGGCGGCCATCGCCAACGGCGCCAAGGACAACGGCAAGCCTGGACTGCGCGAGCACTACCACCCAAACTACTACGGCGCATTCGTGCTGGACCTGCATGGCAACAATGTCGAGGCGGTTTGTCATCAACCCGAATGAACTGATGTCGGTACCGACCCATCATCGTCATCCACGCTAAGGAATGCGGATATGGCAACCGTTCGCGAAGGTAACCGGGGTGTCCTTTTGATCGTCGATGTGCAGGTCGGCGTGGTGGCCGAGGCGTGGGATGCGCCGCGCGTGATCAAGAATGTGACACGAACGGTCGAGCGCGCCCGCGAACGGGGCGTCCCTGTGATCTGGATCCAGCATGCGTCGGACGAACTTCCGCCCGGAAGCCCCCAATGGCAATGGGTGCCTGAGTTGAAGCCTGCCGCAACCGAAGCGTTGGTCAGCAAGCAGTTCGAATCGTCGTTTGAGCAGACAACGCTCGATGAAGAACTCGCGAACACTGGCGCGACTCACATCACCCTGGCTGGCGCGATGACCAACTGGTGCATTCGCGCGACGGCGTATGGCGCGCTGGATCGCGGCTACGACCTGACGCTCGTTGAAGACGCGCACACCACGAGCGACATGGACATCGGCAATGGTGCGACGATTGAGGCGGCGAAAGTTGTCGCCGAGCTCAACATCGCAATGACGTGGTTACGCTATCCCGGTCGCGTCAATAGAACGGCCACGGCTGAGGCGGTTGACTTCGCGGTGTCGGGCGGGAAGCGGTAGCAACGTTTGCGTTGGTACGAAGTAAAGTGGACCCCACTGTCAAGACAACTTTGAAGTTAATTTAAGTTGTGCATTCGATGTGTCGTACAGCTGAACAGCGCTGCCCTGATTCGTGATTTGATGTTTTGGTGTTCGCCGCAGAGCCTGTGTCCAGCGGGGAGCGTAGCGAGCCGCAGGACACAGGCTCTGCGCGCGGATATTTGTCGATGATGATGGCCCCGCCACCGAT
>JANXUB010000014.1 GCA_025352105.1 Burkholderiales bacterium
AGATGGTGATGCCCGGTGACAACGTGAAGATGACGGTAACGCTCATCGCGCCAGTTGCGATGGAAGAGAAGCTTCGCTTCGCCATTCGTGAAGGCGGTCGTACCGTCGGTGCCGGTGTCGTCTCGAAAATCTTGAAGTAATCGAGACTGAACGTGCAAAACCAAAAAATCCGTATCCGCCTCAAGGCGTTCGATTACAAGTTGATCGATCAGTCCGCTTCGGAAATCGCGGAGACCGCGAAGCGCTCTGGCGCAATCGTTCGCGGCCCGATTCCGTTGCCAACACGTATCGAGCGTTTTGACGTACTGCGTTCGCCGCACGTCAACAAGACGTCGCGTGACCAATTCGAAATTCGTACCCATCTTCGTTTGATGGATATCGTCGACCCCAATGACAAGACTGTTGATCAACTCATGAAGCTGGATCTGCCAGCAGGTGTCGACGTCGAAATCAAGGTTCAGTAACCACTGAGCAACAACTCAAAAGCGATGCCGGTCAATTGAAACCGGCACCGTGCCAAGCAACTGTTGCAAGGCACGGCAAGAAAGAAGAGGTGAACTATGAGTCTAGGACTCATCGGACGTAAAGTCGGTATGACACGCGTCTTTAATGATGACGGTTCGGCAACTGCCGTGACTGTTATTGATGTCAGTAACAACCGTGTATCGCAGGTTAAAACCCCAGCGAATGACGGATATGCCGGTGTTCAGTTAACTTTTGGTGATCGTCGCGCCTCGCGCGTGACAAAACCATTGGCTGGTCACTTCGCTAAAGCCGGTGTTTTGTCGGGTGCCATCACCCGCGAATTCCGCGCCGAAGCGGGCGAGCTCAAGGCGGGCGCAGTGGTAGGCGTTGACACGTTTACCGTCGGCCAAAAAGTGGACGTAACAGGCACGACCAAAGGTCGCGGCTTTACGGGCGTGATTCGTCGCCACCACTTCAGCTCAAACCGCGAGTCACACGGTAACTCGGTGACCACGCGTGCTCCAGGTTCTATCGGTATGGCGCAGGATCCGGGTCGTGTATTCCCCGGTAAACGCATGGCAGGTCAGCACGGCAACGCGCAACGCACCTCCCAGGCGCTTAAAGTTGTCCGTATCGATACCGTGCGCGGCCTGTTGTTGATTCAGGGCGCTGTTCCTGGCTCAGCCGGTTGCCACGTCATCGTCACGCCGACGGTGAGGAGTTAAATTATGGAATTGCAAGTCATTGACGCGAAGGGTCAATCAGCCGCTACGATGTCAGCGTCGGACGAAGTGTTCGGTCGCGAGTACAACGAAGCCCTGATTCACCAGGTCGTCGTCGCTTATCAGGCCAATGGTCGTGGCGGTAACCGTGCGCAAAAAACGCGCGCAGAAGTTCGCCACTCGACCAAAAAGCCGTGGAAACAAAAAGGTACGGGTAATGCCCGCGCCGGTATGACCTCCAGCCCGATCTGGCGTGGCGGTGGACGTCCGTTCCCAAGCAAGCCAGAAGAGAACTTCACGCACAAAGTCAACCGCAAGATGTATCGCGCTGGCATGGCTGCGATTCTTTCGCAGCTAGTCCGTGAAAATCGTCTGCATGTGGTTGAATCTTTCGCGATTGATGCGCCAAAGACCAAGCTGGTTGCTGGCGCTCTCAAGGACATGGGCGTCAACGATGTTCTGATCGTGATGGACAGCGTAGACAACAACGTCTTTCTGGCCGCACGCAATCTGCCGCACTTGGCCGTTATCGCTGCACACAGCGTTGATCCTGTGAGCTTGCTCGCTTTCAATCGCGTTCTGCTGACTAGAGCAGCGATCGCCAAGATCGAGGAGTCATACAAATGAATCAAAATCGTTTGATGACCGTTCTTCGCGCTCCGATCATCTCGGAAAAGAGTACGTTTGTTGCCGAGAAGAACGAACAAGTCGTATTCGAAGTGTTGCAAGACGCGACCAAGCCTGAAGTCAAGGCTGCCGTTGAGCTGCTCTTCAAAGTTCAGGTGGAAAGCGTGCAAATGCTCAACCGCAAGGGCAAAGAAAAGCGTCATGGCCGCTCAATCGGTCGTCGTAGCGACAGCCGTCGCGCGTACGTTTCGCTGAAGCCGGGTCAAGAGATCAATTTTGGCGGGGAGGCTTAAGTCATGGCACTCATTAAAGTAAAACCTACATCGCCGGGCCGTCGCTCGATGATCAAAGTTGTTAACTCCGATCTGCATAAGGGCGATCCGTACGCTCCGTTGCTGGTCGCGCAAAAGCGCGGCTCCGGTCGCAACAACAACGGTCACATCACTACGCGTCATAAAGGCGGCGGCCATAAGCATCACTATCGCATCGTTGACTTCCGTCGCGACAAAGATGGCGTGCCGGGCAAAGTGGAGCGTCTTGAATACGATCCAAACCGCAGCGCGTTTATCGCCCTGATTTGCTACGCTGATGGAGAGCGTCGCTACGTACTGGCCCCAAAAGGCTTGTCCGCAGGCGACAGCATCCAGAGCGGCGCGGAAGCTGCGATCAAGGTGGGCAATGCCCTCCCGATCCGTAACATCCCAGTCGGCACGACGATCCACGCTGTTGAAATGCAGCCGGGCAAAGGCGCGCAGATCGCACGCTCAGCTGGCGCATCGGTTCAGCTGATGGCTCGTGAAGGCGTCTATGCGCAGCTTCGCTTGCGTTCAGGCGAGGTTCGCAAGATCCACGTAGATTGTCGCGCGACAATCGGCGAAGTCGGTAACGGTGAGCACTCGCTCCGTGTCATCGGCAAAGCAGGCGCAAATCGTTGGCGCGGTATCCGTCCAACGGTTCGCGCAATTTGTATGAACCCGGTTGATCACCCAATGGGTGGTCGCACGAACGGTGGTATGCACCCCGTTTCGCCATGGGGCCAGAAGGCCAAAGGGTTCAAGACGCGCAGCACCAAGCGCTCAAGCAGCATGATCGTGCGTACACGTCACGCTGCCAAGAAGGGTTAATTCACTATGGCACGTTCCGTTAAGAAGGGCCCGTTCGTCGACGGGCATCTGGCGAAAAAGGTCGAAGTGGCCCTCGCAAAAAATGACAAGAAGCCGATCAAAACCTGGTCACGTCGCTCCACCGTCACGCCTGATTTCGTGGGTTTGACGATTGCCGTGCATAACGGCAAGGCGCACATGCCGGTTTATGTGTCCGATCAGATGGTCGGCCACAAGCTGGGTGAATTCGCGTTGACGCGCGTGTTCAAAGGCCATCCGGCCGACAAAAAAGTCTCGAAGAAGTAAGGGGCTCTCATGCAAACAATCGCAATCATGAAAGCCGCGCCGGTTTCGGATCAGAAAGCACGCCTGGTCGCTGACCAAGTACGCGGACTGCCCGTCGCCAAAGCGCTGAACCTTTTGACCTTCAGCCCGAAAAAATCGGCTGTGCTGATCAAGAAAGTGCTGGAGTCGGCTATCGCTAACGCTGAGCACAACGACGGCGCAGATATCGACGAGTTGAAGATCACTTCGATCTACGTTGACAAGGCTATCGTCATGCGCCGCTTTGCCGCTCGTGCAAAAGGCCGTGGGGCCCGCATTCTCAAACAAACCTGTCACATTCATGTGACCGTCGGGAACTAGAGGTTCTTATGGGCCAAAAAATCAATCCAACCGGATTCCGCCTGTCGGTTTCCCGCGCCTGGACCTCGAAGTGGTACGCCAACAGCAAAAATTTTGCTGGCAAAGTTAACGAGGACTACAAAGTCCGCACGTTCCTGATGCAAAAGCTCAAGAACGCAAACGTCAGCAAGGTCATCATCGAGCGTCCGGCGAAGAACGCCCGCATCACCATTTACAGCGCCCGTCCGGGTGTTGTGATCGGTAAAAAAGGTGAAGATATCGAAGCATTGCGCACGCAGCTTCGCAAGATGATGAACTGCGAAATCGCGCTCAACATCGAAGAAGTGCGCAAGCCTGAAACCGATGCCAAGCTGGTGGCCGATTCCATCGCGCAACAGCTCGAAAAGCGCATCATGTTCCGTCGCGCCATGAAACGCGCGATGCAAAACGCCATGCGTCTGGGTGCTCAAGGCATCAAGATCATGAGCGCAGGTCGTCTGAACGGTGCGGAAATCGCACGTACCGAGTGGTATCGCGAAGGCCGCGTGCCTTTGCATACGCTCCGTGCTGATATTGACTACGGCACGTCCGAAGCCAAAACCAGCTACGGCATCATCGGTATCAAAGTTTGGGTATTTAAAGGCGAAAATCTGGGAATGGCCGCAGCGGATAACGCAGCGGGCGCACCAGCCGAAGAGCCAAGAGAGCAGCGTCGTCCCCGTCGC
>JANXUB010000018.1 GCA_025352105.1 Burkholderiales bacterium
GATCGAAAACGCTTTCCTTGGGCTCAAGGGCTGGCGAGGTGTCGCCACACGCTATGCAAAGAAAGCGTCTTCATTCCTCGCCATCGTGCAAATTCAATGCGTTATGCTCTGGACTCATATCTTGTGACGACAGCGCCTAGCGATGCACAGTTAAAACGACAACGCATCTTCTTTGATTCCTCCGCCTTGCCAATCGCTACGTGCGCGGCGCGGCGCGGCATGAATGCGATTGATGTCGGCACCGCCGTCGTCATGCAATGCGATCTTTTCATATCAGGTGATGTCCGCCAATGCGACGCCGCATTTCGTGCAGGACTTAAGGTGGAGCGCGTTTAGCTGCTGCTTCGGAATCGGACATACCGCGCTTGTCGTGCGCTCAACGCGGACGCGGCGCATGGACGCTGCCGTCTTTGTGCTCGCGATGAACAACGCGCAGAAAATTGCAACTGTGCTCGGTGCAAACGTCGCCATTGGGCGGGTGCGGCGAAATGCCACCAAGCGTCATGCACTGGTCTTCGAAACTGCCTGAACCTCCTGCCCGTTGAAGAGAAGCCGCAAGGACGGCGAAGTGGCCTTAACGCAGCGCAGCCAATGCGCAAATACCGCTACGTCGAAATTCTGCGAGAACAGTACCGCTACCGTTCCCGAGATTGTGTTCCCGGTGCGTTCGGCGCCTTCCTGCAAAACCTCCTGATCGCACAAAACGCCATTTCGGAAAGACATTCGCAACCTTTTGTCTGACTTTTGAGCGATGACGGTGAGCTCGCTGCACATCACGTTGATGAGTGACATACCGATACCGTGGAGTTGAATGGGCGCTTCGGCAGGCGGGGCGAAGGGATACTCGAGATGCGTTTAGACGAAGCTTAAGTACGGCAAATCGGCAACCGTTCGCGCGATGGCGTGACCACGACCGTCGTCCGCAATACAAAATGCGCCACTGGTGTCTGCATCAACCAGAATCGTCGTGCAGTGCCCCGATTGAAACTCCGCTAGCGCATACAGCGCAAGCGCCCGCAACATGTACGACAGATAGTCAGGCGTGGACGGTAGCGACGATTCTTTGCACATGCTATTCGCGACGAGCTACATAGTCATTCTTATCGCCATGAGTCTATCGCCATGCATAAAAACTTTTTGGCGGCGTCAGCACGGTGGCGTTCTCGTTGAGTTATCAGCTTTATTACGAAAGCAATAGCCAACAGGGGATAGCGACGCTATTCGCGAACTATCGACTTTTTACATTTTGTCGATACAGCCCGCTTTGGAATTGGGTTATACCGAAAAGCTGATACTTAAGATTTGAGCTTTTCCTGTTCAAAATTAGCGGCCATTTCAGGAATTGCATTGCTCAACATTTGGGCCATCATGTTGGCAAACAAGCTCGCACCCTTGGGGCCAAGGTGCGTGTGGTCGAACCGGCTTGACGTACTTTGACCAGGCGGCTCTTCGGCGAGCGTGTCGGCCTCGATGGTGCCCATCGCGGCCACCGCTTCGGCGCTCTTAACGTTTAAGTCGATGAGCTGAACGAACTTGTTTTTGGCGACGAGGCGAATCGCCTCGGCCCACGGGATCAGATCGTTCTTGAGGACGCCGTCCTTGAAGCTGCGGCGCGTGAGCGGTGTGACGAGCACCGGCGTGCCGCCCAGCGCTTTGACCTCGTCGACGTAGCGAGCGATGTTGACGGGAAATTCGGTTGCCAGATCGGTGGAGCGTTCGGCTTTGCCGGGTTGATCGTTGTGGCCAAACTGGATGAGCACGTAGGTGGTGGCGTATGCCTCACGCTCTTTGAGCAGCGTCTGCACGTTGTCCCACAAACCCTCGGCGCGGAAGCTTTTTGAGCTGCGCCCACCTTTGGCCAGATTGATGCATTTGACGTCGGGTTTGAAGCGCGCGCAGAGGGCGTCGCCGTAGCCCGTTTTGGTGTTCATCGTGGAGTCACCGACGAGGATGACGCGAATCGGTTTTGCTTCAGCGGCTTGCACGCATTGCCCTGTTAATTGGGCTACGAGCGCTGCGGCGAGCAGCAGGATTTTGCAAATTTTGAACCCGGCAATGCGCATGATGTTTTTACTTCGTCAAAAAGAAAAAGGAGCGTGAGGCCGGACTTCAAGTCGGCAACACGCTCCCAATGACGTCACTGCGGACGACTGAGAGTAACCATCCCCCGGCAAAGCCGGGGGCTTTCAATACTGTGAGCCGCTCAAAGCGGCTAAACGGGGTCGCTCACGCGGCCCCAACTTTTGGTGTCACCCTTCGGTGACTGACTACTTCCACAGCCCAAGCTGCTCCAAC
>JANXUB010000073.1 GCA_025352105.1 Burkholderiales bacterium
AGATGGTGATGCCCGGTGACAACGTGAAGATGACGGTAACGCTCATCGCGCCAGTTGCGATGGAAGAGAAGCTTCGCTTCGCCATTCGTGAAGGCGGTCGTACCGTCGGTGCCGGTGTCGTCTCGAAAATCTTGAAGTAATGACCACGACGCAGAGCGGCAACGCTCCGCGTCAAATTTTTAGGGGCGTAGCTTAGTGGTAAAGCTACGGTTTCCAAAACCGTCGATGGGGGTTCGATTCCCTCCGCCCCTGCCACTCTTGATTTGCAAAGAGTGGTGCCGTCCCCGAAAGCCAACTAAGCAATTAGCGGCAAACGCAGTTGGAAATAAAGCGATCAAGCATGAACGATACGACAAAAAACTGGGCCATCTTCCTCGCCGCTGGCGTGTGTGTGGCCGCAGGCGTGTACGGCTTCTACCGATTCGCTGAATCAGCATTGGCGCTACGCATGCTGATGGTGATCGCAGGTCTGGCAGCTGGCGCTGGCGTGGCGTACGCGTCGGTGCCGGGCAAAGAGTTTGTGCAGTTTGCACGCGAGTCGATTGATGAAGGCAAAAAGGTTGCCTGGCCGACCCGCAAAGAGACCATTCAGATGACGATGATCGTGTTCGCGTTCGCGGTCATCATGGCCATCTTCCTGTTCGGGGTCGACACGGCTATCGGGGCTTTCATTGCGTGGCTCACGTCGCGCAACTGAGCGCGACGGAAAACACCGCAGTAACTGTCGTTTCACTCAAAGGAAAACATGGACATCACGCAACTCACGGACAGCGAAGCCCCCGTAGCTGAAGTCGTCGCCAAGCCGAAGCGCTGGTACGTTGTGCACGCGTTTTCCGGCTTTGAGAAAACGGTGCAGCGCGCGCTGGTTGAGCGTATTGCGCGCTCCGAGTTTTCGTCGCAGTTCGGTCAGGTTATGGTGCCGGTCGAAGAAGTGGTCGAAATCAAAAACGGCCAGAAATCGATGTCAGAGCGCAAGTTTTTCCCCGGCTATGTGCTGGTTGAGATGGACATGACCGATGAGTCGTGGCATCTGGTGAAAAGTACACCGAAAGTCACAGGTTTCATTGGTGGCACGGCGACGCGCCCAGCCCCGATTTCGCAAAAAGAAGTCGACACCATCATCAATCAGGTGCAAACCGGTGGCGAAAAGCCCAAGCACAAGGTGTTGTTCGAGGTTGGTGAAGCGGTACGCGTCAAGGATGGTCCGTTTGCTGACTTTATGGGTAACGTGGAAGACGTGAATTACGAGAAATCGAAGCTTCACGTATCGGTCATGATTTTTGGCCGTGCAACGCCGGTTGAACTTGAATTCGGTCAGGTAGAAAAAGCATAAGTAGTGCGCGTCGGCGCGAGTCGACGCGTACTTTTTAACGGGGAGAGCGTCGTAACCAACCGGCGCTCGTTCGCACCCAAAACCAGGAGCCATCATGGCAAAAAAAATAGTCGGCTTTATCAAGCTGCAAATCCCAGCAGGAAAGGCGAATCCGTCGCCCCCAATCGGCCCGGCCCTCGGCCAGCGCGGTCTTAACATCATGGAGTTCTGCAAAGCGTTTAACGCACAGACCCAAGGGATGGAGCCCGGCATGCCTATTCCAGTGACCATTACCGCATTCGCTGACAAGAGCTTCACGTTCGTCATGGGTACGCCGCCGGCGACCTACCTGATCAAGAAAGAATCGAAAGTCACCAAGGGCTCACCGACGCCGCACACCACGAAGGTCGGCTCGCTGACCCGTGCTCAGGCTGAGGCGATTGCCAAAGTCAAGATGCCGAACCTGACCGCTGGCGACATGGATGCTGCTGTACGCACCATCGCAGGCAGCGCCCGTTCAATGGGCATCACCGTCGAAGGAGTGAAGTAATCATGGCCAAAATGACGAAACGCGCCA
Organism: Burkholderiales bacterium; assembly: GCA_025352105.1. Taxonomy (GTDB): domain Bacteria; phylum Pseudomonadota; class Gammaproteobacteria; order Burkholderiales; family Casimicrobiaceae; genus Casimicrobium. The sequence continues at coordinate 1,890 of JANXUB010000073.1, forward strand.
AGGCGCTCGAAGGCAAAGTTGATCGCAACAAGTTCTACCCTGTTGTTGACGCGCTGACACTCGCCAAAACAACGGCTACCGCCAAATTCAACGAGTCGATTGACGTCGCCATCAATCTGGGCATTGATGCCAAGAAATCAGATCAAACTGTTCGCGGCTCTGTCGTCATGCCTTCAGGCACCGGCAAAACCGTTCGCGTTGCAGTGTTCGCACAAGGTGCCAAAGCCGAAGAAGCCAAAGCAGCGGGCGCTGATGTCGTGGGTTTTGAAGACCTCGCGGAGCGCGTCAAAGCCGGCTTCATGGAATTTGATGTGGTTATCGCATCGCCTGACGCGATGCGCATTGTCGGCACGCTCGGTCAAATTCTCGGCCCACGCGGTTTGATGCCAAACCCGAAAGTCGGCACCGTGAGTGCTGATGTCGCGAACGCCGTCAAAAATGCCAAAGCAGGTCAGGTTCAATACCGTACCGACAAGGCCGGTATCGTGCATGCAACGCTTGGTCGTGCTTCGTTTGAAGTTTCGGCGCTCGAGATCAACTTGCGCGCACTGGTAGAAGCGCTGCAAAAGGCGAAGCCAGCATCGTCTAAAGGCGTGTATTTGCGAAAAGTTAGCGTGTCCAGCACGATGGGTTCGGGTGTCCGCGTGGATACCGGTGCCTTTGGTGTGGCACAGGCAGCGCAGTAAGCGCTGCTAAAAAAGATTGGTGGGCTAGCAGGTTCGTTCGCGAGTTTGCTGGGCCATCCAAGACCGTTGGCGAGCCCTGATTTTCACGGCACTTAATCGAGCGTTCACTTTACGGTGAACACGGCCAACGCAGATGGTGATCCCGCTGTAGAAAAATTTGTGTGTAGTGTCAAAACAGGTACTGCGCAGGGATTGGATGCGGCAAGGTCGCTGAAACCCGCCCGTCACGATCAAAACGATCATGATGGGTTTGACAGGAGATTAACTTGAGTCTAAATCGCACTGAAAAAGCCGCGGTCATCGACGAAGTCAGAGCCCAAGTAATTGAAGCTCAGACCCTCGTAGTGGCTGAATATCGCGGCACGACGGTTAAAGATATGACCAAATTGCGCGCATCTGCTCGTGCGCAAGGCGTTTACCTGCATGTGTTGAAAAACTCGCTTGCACGTCGCGCTGTGGTCGGTACGCCGTTTGAAGTGGCTGCTGGACAAATGTCCGGCCCACTGATTTACGGCTTTTCCACTGATGCCGTTGCCGCCGCTAAAGTCATCAGTGACTTCGCCAAAACCAACGACAAGCTTGTGGTCAAAGCGGGCGCATTCGATGGCAAATTGCTCGATAAAGCTGGCGTTGCATCGCTCGCCTCGATCCCGAGCAAGGAAGTATTGCTGGCGCAAATCGCTGGTCTGTTGATGTCGCCGGTATCGCGTATTGCACGCGTGTTGGCTGCCGTATCAGAGAAGCGCGCAGGGCCTGCCGCTGAAGCCGTTGCTGCTGAACCAGCCGCCGCCTGAACCCAATCGCACATTCAAATTAACTAAAGACTTAGGAGCCAAACATGGCATTCAATAAAGATGACTTCCTCGCCGCACTCGACACGATGTCGGTGATGGATCTGAACGATCTCGTAAAAGCGATCGAAGAGAAATTCGGCGTATCGGCTGCTGCAATGTCGGCACCTGCTGCCGGTGGTGGCGGTGCCGCCGCGGCTGTGGTTGAAGAGAAGACGGAATTTGACCTCGTTCTGACCGAAATCGGCGCGAACAAAGTGAGCGTGATTAAAGCGGTTCGCGAAATCACCGGTCTCGGCCTCAAAGAAGCCAAAGATCTGGTGGACGGCGCACCGAAGACGGTTAAAGAAGCGATGCCAAAAGCTGATGCTGAAGCCGCCAAGAAGAAGATCGAAGACGCAGGTGCCAAGGCCGAAATCAAGTAATTTCGGATGGGTAAAAGGGGCCGGAGAGGTTGCAAAACCTCGTCGGCCCCTAGCCGTTTCTGAAGAGTGTTCCCGTTTGATCGAATTTGCCTTATGCCAAAGCAGTCAAACGAGAGCCTTTTCCCGCTCCCGCAACCACGCGAATTCATTGTTTTGAATTCGTCCCGGTCGCGCCTCTCGCTTCCACAGTTGAGGAACATATGACGTACGCCTTCGCCGAAAAAAAACGAATCCGCAAAAGCTTTGGATCACGCACCGATGTATTGCCGGTGCCTTATCTTCTGCACACCCAGCTTGCCTCCTACAACGAGTATCTGCAGGAAGGGGTTAGCCAGCCAAACCGGAAAAATATAGGCCTCGAATCTGCGTTCACGTCGATTTTCCCGATCTCCAGCCACAACGGCTTTGCCAAGCTGGAATACGTGCACTACACGCTGGCAACGCCGCCGTTTGACGTTGTCGAATGCCAGCAGCGCGGCTTGACCTTTGCATCGCCTGTGCGCGCCAAAGTCCGCCTGATTATTTATGATCGCGAAGCGGCAAAAGACACGGTCAAAGAAATCAAGGAGTCCGAGGTCTACATGGGCGAAATGCCGCTCATGACCGAAAACGGCTCGTTTGTGATCAACGGTACGGAGCGCGTAATCGTGTCCCAGTTGCACCGTTCGCCGGGTGTGTTCTTTGAGCACGATAAGGGTAAAACCCACAGCTCCGGCAAGCTGCTTTTCTCGGCGCGTGTAATTCCGTATCGTGGCTCATGGCTCGACTTTGAGTTCGACCCAAAAGACTTCCTGTATTTCCGTATTGACCGCCGCCGCAAGATGCCGGTGACGATTTTGCTGAAAGCGCTTGGCCTGACCGAAGAGGAAATCCTCGCGCGCTACTTCAAGTTTGACGACCTGTATTTCACGCCGAAGGGCAACGAACTTGCATTCGTGCCAGAGCGCGTCAAAGGTGAAATCGCTCGCTTCGACATCACCACGGCTGATGGTACCGTCGTCGTCGCCAAAGACAAACGTGTGACTGCGAAGCACATCCGCGATCTGCAGAACGCCAAGGTCGAGCGCTTGTCGTTACCGACCGAAGAGGTCTACGGACGCATCGTCGCTACCAACGTGATTGACAAAGAGACGGGCGAAGTTGTACTCAAGGCCAACGAAGAGTTGACCGAAGAGTCGTTGAAGAAACTGGTGGAAGCGGGAATCAGCCAAATCCGCACGCTGTATATCAACGAACTGGACGAAGGTCCGTGGATTTCGATGACGCTGCGCACCGACGACGTGCCAGATCGTACGACCGCGCGCGTTGCCATCTATCGCATGATGCGTCCAGGCGAGCCGCCTACTGCCGAAGCAGTGGAAGCATTGTTCACGCGCCTGTTCTTCAATCCCGACACGTATGACTTGTCACGCGTGGGTCGCATGAAGTTCAACCGCCGCGTCGGTCGCGACGAAATCGAAGGCCCGATGGTGTTGACGCACGAAGACATCTTCGACACCGTGCGAATCATTCTTGATCTGCGTAACGGTCGCGGTCAGGTCGACGATATCGATCACCTCGGCAATCGCCGCGTTCGAAGCGTCGGCGAACTCGCTGAGAACCAGTTCCGCAGCGGGCTGGCGCGCGTTGAGCGTGCGGTGAAAGAGCGTCTCGGCCAGGCTGAGAGCGAAAATCTGATGCCGCACGACTTGATTAACGCCAAGCCAATTTCGGCGGCGATCAAAGAGTTCTTCGGCTCGAGCCAACTCTCGCAGTTCATGGATCAAACCAATCCATTGTCGGAGATTACGCATAAGCGTCGCGTCTCTGCACTCGGCCCAGGCGGCTTGACGCGTGAGCGTGCGGGCTTCGAAGTTCGCGACGTACATCCAACCCACTACGGTCGCGTGTGCCCGATCGAAACGCCAGAGGGGCCGAACATCGGCCTGATCAACTCGCTTGCGCTTTTCGCTCGTGTAAACGATTACGGTTTCATCGAAACTCCTTACCGCAAAGTGGTCGACAGCTCTGTGACCAGCGAAATTACTTATCTCTCTGCTATTGAAGAGAGTAACTATGTAATTGCGCAGGCGAACTCGGAACTTGACGACAAAGGCCGTCTGACTGGCGAATTCGTGTCCTGCCGTATTAAAGGCGAGTCGACGCTGATGGCAGCATCGGAAGTGACGTACATGGACGTTGCGCCATCTCAGATCGTCTCGGTTGCTGCCTCGTTGATTCCGTTCCTTGAGCACGATGACGCGAACCGCGCATTGATGGGTTCGAACATGCAACGTCAGGCTGTGCCTTGCCTGCGCCCTGAAAAGCCATTTGTGGGTACTGGCGTCGAGCGCACTGCTGCAATCGACTCCGGCACTGTCGTTACCGCCAAGCGCGGTGGCAAGGTGGACTACGTTGATGCTTCGCGTGTGGTAATTCGTGTCAACGACTCGGAAGCCGCCTCCAGTGACGCTGGCGTGGACATCTACAACCTGGTCAAATACACGCGCTCCAACCAAAACACCAACATCAACCAGCGCCCCTTGGTGAAGGTGGGCGACAACATCACCAAGGGCGACGTAATCGCCGACGGCGCGTCGACCGACAAGGGCGAGCTTGCCCTTGGTCAGAACATGTTCGTCGCGTTCATGCCGTGGAACGGCTACAACTACGAAGACTCGATCCTGATCTCGGAGCGCGTGGTGGCACAAGACCGCTACACCTCGATTCATATCGAAGAGCTGACCGTTGTCGCTCGCGATACAAAACTCGGCTCTGAAGAAATCACCCGTGATATCTCGAGCCTTGGCGAAACGCAGCTGACGCGTCTCGATGAGTCGGGAATCGTCTACATCGGCGCTGAAGTTGAAGCGGGTGACGTGCTGGTTGGCAAGGTCACGCCAAAAGGCGAAACGACGCTGACCCCGGAAGAAAAACTGTTGCGTGCGATCTTCGGTGAGAAGGCTAGCGACGTTAAAGACACGTCACTTCGCGTTCAGTCCGGCATCGCTGGAACCGTGATCGACGTCAAGGTCTTCACGCGCGAGGGTATCGAGCGCGACAAACGTGCTCAACTCATCATCGACGAGGATTTGCGCGGTTTCAAGAAAGATCTCGCCGATCAATTGCGCATCGTTGAGAACGACGCGTTTGAGCGCCTTGAGCGCATGCTGATCGGCAAGGTAGCCAGCGGCGGTCCGAAGAAACTTGCCAAAGGCACCAAGCTTGACAAAGAGTATCTGACGTCAGTGGGTCGCTACGACTGGTTCGATCTGCGTTTGGCCGACGATGATGTCGCGCGTCAGCTCGAGGCGGTCAAGGACAGTCTGACGGCGACGCGTGTCAATTTCGACCAAGCGTTTGAGCAGAAGAAACGTAAGCTGACACAAGGTGATGAACTGCCCGCTGGCGTTCTCAAGATGGTCAAGGTTTACGTCGCTGTTAAGCGTCGTCTTCAGCCTGGCGACAAGATGGCCGGTCGTCACGGCAACAAGGGCGTGGTTTCAAAGATCGTACCAGTGGAAGATATGCCGCACATGGCTGACGGCACAACGGTTGACGTTGTTCTGAACCCGTTGGGTGTGCCATCGCGGATGAACGTGGGCCAGATTCTTGAGGTTCATCTGGGCTGGGCGGCGAAGGGCATTGGCAACAAGATTGACGCCATGCTCAAGCATCAAGCCAACGTGAAGGAAATTCGCGGTTTCGTCGAAAACATTTACCACAACGTTGGCGCAAAGCAGGACATCGCGGACTTTACCGATGGTGAAGTGACCGAGTTGGCAACTAATTTGCGTCACGGCCTCCCGTTTGCGACGCCGGTATTCGACGGCGCAAACGAGGGCGAAATCAAAGATATGCTGAAACTCGCTGATCTGCCGCTGTCAGGGCAAATTACGCTGTACGACGGACGTACTGGCGAGGCGTTTGATCGCCCGGTCACGGTCGGCTACATGCATGTATTGAAGCTGCATCATCTGGTGGACGACAAGATGCACGCCCGTTCCACCGGTCCATATAGCCTCGTGACGCAGCAACCACTCGGCGGCAAAGCGCAGTTCGGTGGCCAGCGTTTTGGTGAGATGGAGGTGTGGGCACTCGAAGCGTACGGCGCGGCCTACACGCTGCAAGAGATGCTGACCGTCAAGTCCGATGACGTGAATGGTCGTACCAAGGTGTATGAAAACATCGTGAAAGGCGAGCACAAGATCGAAGCCGGCATGCCGGAATCGTTCAACGTGCTGGTCAAGGAAATCAGGTCGCTCGGTATCGATATCGATCTGGTCCGCAAGTAGTAACTCCGACTCCAAGCCAAAGGGAACCCATGAACGCCTTGTTAGACCTGTTCAAACAGACGACCCCGAACGAAGAGTTCGACGCCATCAAAATTGGCCTTGCTTCGCCTGAGCGTATTCGCTCATGGTCGTTCGGCGAGGTCAAAAAGCCTGAAACCATTAACTACCGCACGTTCAAACCTGAGCGTGATGGATTATTCTGCGCCAAGATTTTCGGGCCGATCAAAGATTACGAATGCCTGTGCGGCAAGTACAAGCGCCTGAAACATCGTGGCGTGATCTGCGAAAAATGCGGCGTTGAAGTCACGCTGACGAAAGTGCGCCGCGAGCGCATGGGTCACATCGAATTGGCCTCGCCTGTCGCGCACATCTGGTTCCTTAAGTCACTGCCGTCACGCCTGGGTATGGTGCTCGACATGACGTTGCGGGATATTGAACGCGTACTGTATTTCGAAGCATTCGTCGTTGTTGATCCAGGCTTGACGCCGCTGCAACGCGGTCAGCTGCTCACGGAAGACGACTACATCGCGAAAACCGAAGAGTTTGGTGATGACTTCCGGGCACTGATGGGCGCAGAAGCGGTTCGCGAACTGCTGGGTTCGATCCATGTTGCGGAAGACTCCGAACGGTTGCGTGCAGAGCTCGGCGCGACTTCGTCTGAAGCCAAGATCAAGAAAATCTCGAAGCGACTGAAAGTGCTCGAAGCGTTCCAGAAGTCGGGCATCAAGCCTGACTGGATGGTGCTTGAAGTGTTGCCAGTGCTGCCGCCGGAGCTTCGTCCGCTCGTGCCGCTGGACGGCGGTCGCTTCGCGACTTCCGATCTGAACGATCTCTATCGTCGTGTGATCAACCGTAACAATCGCCTCAAGCGCTTGCTCGAATTGAAAGCACCGGACATCATCGTGCGCAACGAAAAGCGCATGCTGCAAGAGTCAGTTGATTCGTTGCTCGACAACGGTCGCCGCGGCAAGGCCATGACAGGCGCTAACAAGCGTCCGCTCAAATCGCTCGCCGACATGATCAAAGGCAAGTCGGGTCGTTTCCGTCAGAACTTGCTGGGTAAGCGCGTCGACTACTCCGGTCGTTCCGTGATTGTGGTGGGCCCGCAGCTCAAGTTGCATCAGTGCGGTCTGCCGAAGAAAATGGCGCTTGAACTGTTCAAGCCCTTCATCTTCAATCGCCTCGAACAACTGGGCGAAGCAAAAACGATCAAAGAGGCCAAGCGCCGCGTTGAGAGCGAAGATCCTCTGGTTTGGGACTTGCTCGAAGAAGTGATTCGTGAGCATCCGGTGTTGCTGAACCGCGCTCCGACCTTGCACCGTCTTGGCATTCAAGCTTTCGAGCCGGTGCTGATTGAAGGCAAAGCGATCCAGCTGCATCCGCTCGTCTGTACAGCGTTCAACGCCGACTTCGACGGCGATCAGATGGCGGTCCACGTCCCGCTGTCGCTTGAGGCACAAGCCGAAGCGCGCACGCTGATGCTCGCGTCGAACAACGTATTGCTGCCGTCAAACGGCGACCCTTGTATCGTGCCGTCGCAAGACATCGTGCTGGGCCTGTACTACGCGACTCGCGAAAAAATCAACGCACGCGGCGAAGGTATGATGTTCGCTGACGTGCTCGAAGTGTCGCGCGCTTACGAAACGCGCATGGTTGAGTTGCACGCCAAAGTAATGGTGCGTATTCGTCAGGTGACCTTCGGGCCAAATGGCGAAAAGATTGATCAGATCAAGCGTGAAGACACGACTGTGGGTCGCGCGCTGCTCTCCGACATCCTGCCGGAAGGCTTGCCGTTCTCGGTTATCAACAAGCCGCTGAAGAAAAAGGAAATTTCCAAGCTCATCAATGCCAGCTTCCGTCGCTGCGGCCTTCGTGCCACTGTGGTGTTTGCTGATAAATTGATGCAGGCGGGTTTCCGTTTGGCAACGCGTGCCGGCTTCTCGTTTGCGGCTGATGACATGCTCATTCCGCCAGAGAAGCAAGGCATCATTGTTAATGCCGAAGCCCAAGTCAAAGAGATTCAGCAGCAGTACGCCTCCGGTCTCGTGACGTCCGGCGAACGCTACAACAAAGTAGTCGACATCTGGGGCGCCGCTGGCGACGACATCGCGCGCGCCATGATGACGCGCCTTGGTTCCGAAATGGTCACGGATCGTGACGGCAAACAGGTGCGCCAGGACTCGTTCAACTCCATCTACATGATGGCGGACTCCGGCGCGCGTGGCTCGGCTGCACAGATTCGTCAGCTCGCTGGGATGCGTGGTTTGATGGCGAAGCCGGATGGCTCGATCATCGAAACGCCTATCACCGCGAACTTCCGCGAAGGCCTCAACGTTCTTCAGTACTTCATCTCGACGCACGGTGCTCGTAAGGGCTTGGCGGATACGGCGTTGAAGACGGCGAACTCGGGCTACCTGACGCGTCGTTTGGTTGACGTGACGCAGGATCTCGTGGTGACCGAGCACGATTGCGGCACGACCGAAGGTATGGTCATGAAGGCGGTTGTTTCAGGGGGTGAAGTGATCGAATCGTTGCGTGACCGCATCCTCGGTCGTACCACGATCGGCGATGTCATGCACCCCGAGACAGGCAAGGTCGTTGTTGAATCAAACTTCACTCTCACGGAAGATGAAGTTGATTTGATCGAAAGCCTCGGCATAGACGAAGTCAAGACGCGCTCACCGTTGACCTGCGCTACGCGCCACGGTTTGTGCGCCAAGTGCTACGGTCGCGATCTAGGCCGTGGTCAATTGGTTAGTGCTGGCGAGGCGGTTGGCGTTATCGCAGCGCAATCAATCGGTGAGCCTGGCACGCAGCTGACGATGCGTACGTTTCACATCGGTGGCGCAGCATCGCGTACCGCTGCGGCGAGTACTGTCGAGACCAAGTCGGCTGGTACCGCGAACTTCGCGGGTGCAATGCGCTATGTGAAAAATGCGGGCGGTGACAAAATCGTCATCGCTCGTTCGGCCGAAGTTGTCATTTCCGACGGTGCACGTGAGCGGGAACGTCACAAAGTGCCGTATGGCGCGAAGCTCCTGGTTGAGGACGGCAAGGTCGTGAAAGCCGGTCAGGTGCTCGCGGAGTGGGATGCCACGGCGCGCCCAATTCTGACTGAGTTCCAGGGGCGCGTTAAGTTTGAAAATGTTCAGGAAGGCCTAACCGTCGCCAAACAGACAGATGACGTCACCGGTATTTCCACCCTGGTGGTGATAGATGCGAAGCGTCGTGTGGGCTCACAGTCCAAAGGCGTTCGTCCGCAGCTAAAGTTGGTCGATGCCAAAGGCAATGAGATTAAGCCCGCCGGTTCAGACACACCCCTGACCATCACCTTCCAGATCGGCTCGATCATTCTGGTGAAGGATGGCCAGGAAGTTGCACCCGGCGACATGCTCGCGAGGATGCCAATGGAGACGTCGAAGACGCGTGACATCACGGGCGGCTTGCCGCGTGTAGCTGAGCTGTTCGAGGCGCGCTCGCCGAAAGATGCTGGCATGCTGGCTGAAGTCACGGGCACGGTTTCCTTTGGTAAAGACACCAAGGGCAAACAACGCTTGGTCATCAAGGACATGGAAGGCGTTTCGCACGAGTTTCTGATCCCGAAAGAGAAGGCCGTGATGGCCATTGACGGTCAGGTCGTGAACAAGGGCGAGGCGATTGTGGACGGACCGGCCGATCCGCACGACATTCTGCGTTTGCTGGGTGTGGAAGCGCTCACCAAGTACGTCATTGACGAAGTGCAAGAGGTTTATCGTCTGCAAGGCGTGAAGATCAACGACAAACATATCGAGGTGATCGTTCGCCAGATGCTTCGTCGTGTGACCATCTCCCAAGCGGGCGACACTAAATACATTCTGGGCGAGCAGGTTGAGCGCGCGGAATTGTTTGCTGAGAATGATCGTGTCAGGGCGGCGGACAAAGCGCCAGCTCAGTACGATCACATCCTGCTCGGTATCACCAAGGCGTCGTTGTCTACGGACTCCTTCATCTCGGCAGCATCGTTCCAGGAAACTACTCGCGTGTTGACCGAGGCCGCGATCATGGGCAAACGTGACAATCTGCGTGGACTCAAAGAAAACGTCATCGTAGGACGATTGATTCCAGCAGGTACGGGTCTGGCTTACCACCGTCTGCGTCAGCAGAATTTGGCTGCTGATCTCATTGATACATCAATCCTGACGAGCGATGAGCCAGAAGTCGTGGACGAAGTAACGGCAAGCGCCGCATAAGCGCGCTTGGCGCAAGCAAGGAACGGCGAATGCGCCGTTCCTCAATGACGGGTTTAGAGCGAGTTTTCGAATTCGCTACTTGACGAAAAAATCGACAGCGGTCTATAATCGCGGTTCTCTAAAAGCTTGATTGCCAACAGTAGCAGTCAAGTTCAACAAAAAAACGAAGGCTAAATATGCCAACCATCAATCAGCTCGTGCGCCAGGGGCGCTCCCCGGTCGTTGTTAAAAGCAAAAGTCCGGCGCTAGAAAAAGGCCCGCAAAAGCGCGGCGTGTGCACCCGTGTGTACACGACAACTCCGAAAAAGCCAAACTCAGCTTTGCGTAAAGTAGCCAAAGTGCGTCTGACCAACGGTTTTGAGGTGATTTCTTATATCGGCGGCGAAGGCCACAATCTGCAAGAGCACTCAGTGGTGCTGATTCGCGGTGGTCGCGTCAAGGATCTTCCGGGTGTGCGCTACCACATGGTGCGCGGCTCGCTCGATACGGCTGGCGTTAAAGATCGCAAGCAATCACGCTCGAAGTACGGCGCGAAAGCTCCGAAAAAAGCCTAATTTTTTCATCGAGCCGTCGCAGCAAAGAGTTGCTCGGCCCACCAAGTGCGGATAAAGCTCTAGAGCGCCGCACTTCTTACTTTTTTTGAGGATGGTTTAAATGCCCCGCCGTCGTGAAGTACCGAAACGCGACATCCTGCCAGACCCAAAGTTTGGCAATGTCGAAATCTCCAAGTTTATGAACGTCATCATGACTGCCGGTAAAAAAGCAGTCGCAGAGCGCATTGTGTATGGCGCGCTGGACATCATCAGCAAAAAAGGCGGCAAAGATCCGCTTGACGTGTTCTCCACCGCGCTTGGCAATGCCAAGCCAATGGTTGAAGTGAAGAGCCGCCGTGTTGGCGGCGCTAACTTCCAGGTGCCAGTCGAGGTTCGTCCGTCCCGTCGTTCCGCGCTGTCGATGCGTTGGATTCGCGATGCGGCCCGTAAACGCGGCGAAAAATCCATGGGCGCTCGTTTGGCCAATGAGTTGCTGGAGGCCGCTGAAGGTCGTGGTGGCGCCGTAAAGAAGCGTGAAGAAGTCCATCGTATGGCCGAGGCCAACAAGGCGTTTTCGCACTTTCGTTTCTAGTCTTTTTGAATTTTGGCTTGCCCCGCCACGAGTGGGGTAAAGCCGTTTGGTGATCGCTATGCCCCGTGTTACTCCCATCAGTCGCTATCGCAATATTGGTATTTCCGCGCACATTGACGCAGGCAAAACCACGACCACTGAGCGCATCCTGTTCTACACCGGTGTGTCACACAAAATCGGCGAAGTGCATGATGGCGCAGCCACGATGGACTGGATGGAGCAGGAGCGTGAGCGCGGCATTACGATCACGTCGGCTGCTACGACCTGTTTCTGGAAAGGGATGGATAAAAACTTCCCAGAGCACCGAATCAACATCATTGACACCCCGGGTCACGTGGACTTCACGATTGAAGTTGAGCGCTCGATGCGCGTGCTTGATGGCGCATGCATGGTTTACTGCGCTGTGGGTGGGGTGCAGCCGCAATCGGAGACGGTGTGGCGTCAGGCCAACAAATACAAAGTGCCGCGTCTTGCGTTTGTCAACAAGATGGATCGTACGGGCGCCGACTTCTTCAAAGTGTATGACCAGATGCGCGGTCGTTTGAAGGCGAACCCGGTTGTCATGCAAGTGCCAATCGGTGCCGAGGAAAATTTCCAGGGCGTGATTGATCTCGTCCGCATGAAGGCGATTTATTGGGATGAAGCGTCCCAGGGCATGAAGTACGAGGCACGCGACATCCCGGCTGAACTGCTTGCGACCGCCGAGGAGTGGCGTGGCAAGATGGTTGAGTCTGCTGCTGAGGCGAACGAAGAACTCATGAACAAGTACCTTGAAGAAGGCAACTTGAGCGAGACCGACATTAAAGCCGGTATTCGTATTCGTACGATCGCCAGTGAAATCGTGCCGATGATGTGCGGTTCGGCTTTTAAAAATAAAGGCGTTCAAGCCATGCTTGACGCGGTCATTGAGTACATGCCCGCACCTACGGATATTCCGCCGGTCGGTGGCATGGATGATGATGACAAACCTGTTGTTCGCCAGGCAAGTGACGAAGAAAAATTCTCCGCACTTGCGTTTAAGATCATGACTGATCCGTATGTCGGTCAGCTCATTTTCTTCCGCGTTTACTCTGGCGTGGTGAAGTCGGGCGACACGATTTACAACCCAATCAAAGGCAAGCGCGAGCGCATCGGTCGTCTGCTACAGATGCACGCTAACGAGCGCCAGGAGCTTGAAGAAGTGCGCGCTGGCGACATCGCGGCTGCGGTGGGTTTGAAAGAAGCGACAACGGGTGACACGCTGTGTGATCCATCGGCGTTGATCACGCTTGAGCGCATGATTTTTCCTGAGCCTGTGATCTCGCAGGCCGTCGAGCCGAAAACGAAGGCAGACCAGGAAAAAATGGGCATGGCGTTGGGCCGTTTGGCCAAGGAAGATCCTTCTTTCCGTGTTCGCACGGACGAAGAGTCAGGTCAGACCATCATCGCCGGTATGGGTGAGTTGCACCTTGAGATTCTTGTTGATCGTATGAAGCGTGAATTTGGTGTTGAGGCGAGCGTTGGTAAACCTCAGGTGGCCTATCGCGAGACGATACGCAAACTCGCGGAAATCGAAGGCAAGTTCGTCAAACAGTCCGGTGGTCGCGGTCAGTATGGTCACGTTTGGCTGAAAGTCGAGCCGAATGAGCCCGGAAAAGGTTTCGAATTTATCGACGCTATCAAAGGCGGTGTGGTTCCGCGCGAATACATCCCTGCTGTCAATAAGGGCGTGGTTGAAACGCTCACCAATGGCGTTGTTGCGGGTTTCCCGGTGGTGGACGTTAAGGTCACCTTGTTTGACGGCTCGTACCACGAGGTTGACTCGAACGAAAACGCGTTCAAGATGGCCGCCTCGATTGCGTTCAAGGACGGTATGCGTAAAGCCAACCCGGTTTTGCTTGAGCCGATGATGGCCGTTGAAGTGGAAACCCCCGAAGATTACGCCGGCACGGTAATGGGCGATCTGTCGTCACGTCGCGGCATGGTGCAGGGTATGGACGACATCCTTGGTGGCAAGATCATCAAGGCTGAAGTTCCACTCTCGGAGATGTTTGGTTACTCGACTTCGTTGCGTTCAGCCACACAGGGCCGCGCTACCTACACGATGGAATTCAAGCACTACACCGAGGCACCGCGCAACGTAGCTGAAGCGGTTACCAAGGCCAAAGCAGGTTAGTTGGCAGTTTAGTTTTAAGCAATCCGATGGCCGCCGATCGTAGTGGCCGTTTTGAACAGTAAATTAAGGAAACAAAATCATGGCAAAAAGCAAGTTTGAGCGAACGAAGCCACATGTGAATGTAGGCACGATTGGTCACGTAGATCACGGCAAGACGACCTTGACCGCAGCGATCACCACCGTGTTGTCACGCAAGTTTGGCGGCGAAGCCAAAGCGTACGACCAGATTGACGCAGCGCCTGAAGAGAAAGCACGCGGCATCACGATTAACACCGCGCACGTAGAGTACGAAACGGCGAACCGTCACTACGCCCACGTTGACTGCCCCGGCCACGCCGACTACGTCAAAAACATGATCACCGGAGCCGCCCAGATGGACGGCGCGATTCTTGTTTGTTCAGCCGCTGACGGCCCGATGCCGCAAACACGTGAACACATCCTCCTGTCCCGTCAGGTCGGCGTACCCTACATCATCGTGTTCCTGAACAAATGCGACATGGTCGACGACGCAGAACTCTTAGAACTCGTCGAAATGGAAGTTCGTGAACTTCTCTCGAAATACGACTTCCCCGGTGACGACGTCCCAATTATCAAAGGCAGTGCAAAACTCGCCCTTGAAGGCGACAAATCGGAAATGGGCGAACCCTGCATTGATCGTCTCGCCGACGCACTCGACAACTACATCCCCATGCCAGAGCGCGCCATTGACGGTGCCTTCCTCATGCCAGTCGAAGACGTGTTCTCCATCTCCGGTCGCGGCACCGTAGTGACCGGTCGTATCGAGCGCGGCATCGTCAAAGTCGGTGAAGAGATCGAAATCGTCGGCATCAAGCCCACGGTCAAGACCACCTGCACCGGCGTTGAGATGTTCCGCAAACTGCTCGATCAAGGTCAAGCCGGTGACAACGTAGGCATCCTCTTGCGCGGCACCAAGCGTGAAGACGTCGAGCGCGGACAAGTACTCGCCAAGCCGGGTTCAATCAACCCGCACACAGATTTCGAATGTGAAATCTACGTGCTCAGCAAAGACGAAGGTGGCCGCCACACGCCGTTCTTCAATAACTACCGTCCCCAGTTCTACTTCCGCACGACCGACGTCACCGGCGCGGTCAAGCTGCCGGAGGGCACCGAGATGGTGATGCCCGGTGACAACGTGAAGATGACGGTAACGCTCATCGCGCCAGTTGCGATGGAAGAGAAGCTTCGCTTCGCCATTCGTGAAGGCGGTCGTACCGTCGGTGCCGGTGTCGTCTCGAAAATCTTGAAGTAAT
>JANXUB010000084.1 GCA_025352105.1 Burkholderiales bacterium
TTGACTATTTCGGTGTGCTTTCCGGTCTCATGGTGAGATAGATTTTTCCGCTGAGCCACTCCTCGTCCTGTTCGGACAAGAGCGCGCTGACCAGCCGCAAGCAGCTCTCGGGGTTGGGGAACAAGGTGGCCACCCGGGTGCGCCGTTTGATCTCTTTGTTGAGTCGCTCCAGGCCGTTGGTGGTGCGCATGCGCACCCGGTGAGGCTCGGGTAGCCCGAACACAGCAAAGCCCTCCGGCAGGTTCTCCTCGGCCCACTTAGCGAGCATCGGATGTACGGTTTGCCAATGCTTGACCGCGCTCTTTAATTTCTCGTTGGCCTCATGGACGTCGCCTGCGGTGAAGATCGCACGGATGGTTCGTGCCACCGGCTCCCGATCATCCAGACGCGTGACGTACTTGCCAGCGTTCTGTTGCAGATGAAACTGACAGCGCTGCCACGGCACTGAGGGCAGCACCGCGCGGCGCGCCGCCCGCAGCCCTGCATGATCATCGCTGACGATGTATTTCACACCGGTGAGCCCACGCGCCGTCAAACTCTCCAGAAAGTCCCTCCAATGCACTTCAGCCTCAGACAAGGCCACCGATACGCCGAGCACCCGGCGTTTCCCGGTCTCGTCAATGCCCAGCGCAATCAGCACCGCACAGTCAACGACCCGTCCGCCGGTGCGCACCTTCTCGTAGCGCGCATCCAGCACCACGTAGGGCGTAGGCCCTAGCGCGCGGTTGCGCCACGCCTCCAGGCCCTCGTCAAGCTTGGCCACGCAGCGGCTGATCTGGGTCGAACTGATATTGATCTCCGGCCCGACGAGCTTCTGCAGCACGGTGATCACTTTACGACCCGATACGCCCTGCACGTACATCTCAGCGAGTGCCAAGTTCATCGCTTGCTCAGAGCGGGAGCCTTTCTCCAAAGCGCTCGGGTAGAAGCCGCTGCCGCGCACTTGCGGTACGGCGAAGTCGATGGCGCCCAGACGCGTCAGCATCGTCTTGTTCTTGTATCCGTTGGCGTGATCCACGCGGGCCACATTGCGCTCAAATGGCGCGGCTTTGAGATAGGCGGCTCGCTCGATCCGGCTTGCCTCGTTGACCAGGATTCGCAGCGCCTCGGCTGCACCGTCAAGGCCGTGCTCTAGCAGGTGCGCGTAGGCCTCATTCAAGGGGTTCTCTGTTTCTGTTCGTGGCATCATGACTGAATTCTTTCTGTATCGGGCGTTGCTTCGGGAGGCTGCTGCGCCAATAAAATTGCGTGCCGCAATTCCGGGGAGTGGCTCGCTTCGCTCGCCTTCCGATTGAAAATAATTTACAGAAAGAATGTTGCACTACCGGAAAGATCACACTGAAGCTGAATGCAGATGAAACTCGGTTACAGGTCTTTTACGACACAGGCTACCAACCAGCCAACATCCGCGATCCGAACGCATTTCCAACTGGTTGTCCTTGGGAGTGGGGCCCGCCCTACTCGCTGCAGGTCGTCAATGATGGCGTTACCGTAAAGATGATCAATGGGTACACCGACGACCTTAAGACGAGCGATTTAGGCACTTGCACCACAACGTTTGACATTACTCCCGAACCGAATGCAACAAAAATTGCCCCAGGTAATTGGAGTGCTATAGGACACGTTTCTTCCAACAATCCGTACACCATTGCTGCGGCACTGGCGGTTTACGCATGTACTGCGAAGCAAGGGAAACAACCGATGTATTGGACGCGCCAACCTGTGCTCACCGACAATTTTTATAGTGTGGCTGCGCAACAGCGAGATTTGTCCTTTACTGTTGGATACCAAGATAGGGGGATACCATTCAATATTCCTTCGTATAGCGGAATGGGGCAGACGCCCTTCAAGCGGTACTACAAAGGCTCGCCACAAACAGAGCACTACTACAGCACCCTTCCGTCGGAAGAATCTATGCTGACCGGCGCTGGTTACTACTTAGAAGCACAAGAAGGTTATGTCTTCAAACAGTACAAACCGGGATCGACAGCGTTACTGCGATATTCGCGCTCCTATCCAGCGACGAGTGACCTGGAGCACTATTACACAATCACAGTCAACGACCCGAATGCAGCGGGATGGACGTATGACGGCGCGGTAGCGTACGTCTGTCCACAGTAGGTTCACCAACCATGGAAGCGCGAACTACATCTAGTTCGCGCAGCTTTCAGTACGGACGAGTGACGCAAACTTGCCCCTAAGCAGCCGTCATCCCGCGCACAAAATCGCAATTGCTAAGGGAAACAAAGGCCGTCCGCCTTAAAGCAATCCTGCTGCAATACCGGCAAGCAGACGCACATGTTCGCAGGCAACCAATTTGAGAGAGCGGGCTGACTGAATAACACTGAGCGATCAAACATGGCCTCTTTGCTTGTGTTATGCAGTGTCAGCTTTTCACAAAATCGTTACCCTACAACGTCGACCGGCAAATATTAGCGACTGTCGATTTATACCCATGATACGCTCCAGCTCCAATGCAATCGAGTGTCTCGTTTAAAAGCTGAAACCATTTCCGCGTGGAACAAAGCGGCAAAGCGGTTCGGTCGGGACAACCGGCTCAAACACTAACGCCCACCACGCCAACGCCATCGAGACCATCACGCCGCTTCCGGCAACCGCCTCAGCCGACGCCGCCCATCCACCACGCGGTTTCGTGCTCTGGCTCTCAGTCGCTCAGCTCATCAGTTGGGGCACCCTGTTCTACACATTTTCGCTGTTGCTCGCGTTTTTCGAGAACGACCTCTCGCTATCGCGCGTTGATGCGGCGCTCGCGTTCAGCCTCGCGCTACTGATGGAGGGCCTCCTGTCATTCGTTGTGGGTCGCCTGATTGACGCCGGGCGCGCGCGCGTTGTCATGTGCGTCGGCTCGATGCTCGCATCCGCTGGCTTCGTTGCACTTGCGTTCGTGCATAGCCGGTGGCAGCTCTACGCAGCGTGGACCGCGCTTGGCGTCGCGATGTCCGGCGTGTTGTATCAGCCCGCGTTTTCGGTGTTGATCCGTCGCTATCCGCTGGATTTTCGCCGCGCCATCATCACGCTCACCTTTCTGGGCGGACTCGCCAGCACCGTCTTCATCCCGCTCGGCGCGTGGCTCATCAGCGCGTTCGGCTGGCGCGGCGCTGTTGCCGCGCTGGGCGCGTTGCACCTCTTCATCTGTCTGCCGATCCATGCTTACTGGTTGCGCGGCGAACCGCCCGCACAGACCCACGGCAGCGATCCATCAGCGAAGAAACTCATCGAGTACACCCATCATTTTCCGTTTTGGGGCCTCGCCGCCTTCTTCGTGCTGTTCTCCGGTATCACCACCGCAATGGCCGGACATCTCGTGTCGATCCTGCGCGAACGCAACCTGCCTGAAGCCTGGGTCATCGCGATCCCCGCCTCCATCGGCATCCTGCAAGTCGCAGGGCGCCTTGTACTGTTTTTCACCGAAAAGCACATCAACGTCCACAAAGCCAATCGCTGGATTCCAACGCTCCTGCCCGCCGCGCTCTTCGTCCTTGCGCTCGGGTTGCAGTCGCCGTGGGTCGCCATCTTCTTCGCGCTCCTCTACGGCATGGCCAACGGCATGATCACCATCGTCAAGGCCACCGCGATGGCAACGTATGTGTCACGCGAACGCGCAGCGTCGTTAAACGGCCTGCTCGGCCTCCCGACGGCCATCGCGCGCGCCGCCGCCCCGTCGCTGCTCGCGCTGCTCTGGGCCGCGACCAGCAATTACCTGCTGGGCCTCGCGGTGCTGTGCGCGCTGGGTGCGCTGGCGGTCGTTGCGTTCTGGTTGGCTCAGCGACGAGCGCTGGCACCGGTCAGCTTTCACGGATAAAGATATCTCAGTTTGCAGCGAAATCCCGTTAAGCACGGCGTCGAACCAACGCGTAACCAGATGTAAAAACCGCCGCTCGCCGTAAACGCAGCGCGCTGGCAATCGTTTTTGAAGCATGCGCCACTGTTCTCGAATCCGGGAAACTGGCGCCGATCAGACATGCAGAACCACGCAACTCATTCCAAAACCCAGGAGCATTCATGAACACCACCATCCGCACCCTCATCGCCTCGGCCATCGCCGCAATCTCGCTCAGCGCCATCGCACAGACCGCCACGCCGAACATCGATCAGCGACAAGCCAACCAGCAATCGCGCATCGATCAGGGCAAAGCCTCCGGCACGCTCAGCAAGCGCGAAGCCGCGCGCATGGAAGCGGGCCAGGCCAAAGTCGCTGGCATGAAAGCGGGCGCAAAGGCTGACGGCAAAGTGACCCGCGCTGAACGCAAAGCGATTCAGAAAGAGCAAAACAAACAAAGCCGCCGGATCAAGACGCAAAAGACTGACGGCAACAAGAAATAATTTGCCGCGTCGCTCGTAGCGTCGACGACCCACAAAAAAAGGCGCACCGTGGTGCGCCTTTTTCACGACGGCACGAACCGCAGCGCTACTCGACCTTCGTCGCCAGCAATTGCGATGTGCCGGTCACATTGAAGCCTGCAACCGTGGTTGTATCCGTGATGTCGGCGCGCACGATGCCCACATTAATCGCAATCCATGAGGTAGCGACGGTGTGCGAGTTGGAGCCCACGCTCGGATACTGCGTCACCTGATCAGTCAGGAATTTGCACGCCGTGAACGTCCCCGCTGGCACGGTGACTGACTCCTTGGCGAGCAGCGTAATGCTGCCTGTCTGGGTGCCCGTGCCGTTGGGCGAGGCCGGGTTAGACGTGATGGATCGCGTGAAATCAACGCGCTGACCGACCGCAACCGACTTCGGATACACAATCGGCGGCGTGAAGTAAGTTTCACTCGTACCGCTCGCGCTAACGCCGCGGACGCCGATCTCGGAGTAGCTCGAACCTGTGTCTTCGACCATCGTCGCCGAAGTCGAACCCGGCGAGGTGTCGATCACCTGACTCACCGTGCGCCCGCGAAACACAATCGGCGTGGAATCGTAGGTTCGCACTGCCGTGAGCACAGGGCTGGCAACGCCCAGCGTACTCGACGTCGTTTGCAAGGTCAGCTTCTTGTTGGGGAAAAAGGTAGCGCCGCAATCGCCCGAACCGGACGGCGGTGTCGTCGTTGTCGTCGCCGCTGTTGCAGCCGTCGCGCAAAACACCGCGTCCTCGCCAACATAGCCCTTCAGGATCGCAGCGTTATAAGTAGCCTGACTCGCGCTGTAGCGATGGTTTGACGTCTTGCCATTAGCACCTGCACGGAACCCGCGATAGATCGCCGTCGCGCCACTCGCGCACGTTCCACCCACCGGCTGCGACGTTGCAAAATCGTAGTCCTCCCACGAGAACCCAGCAATCTTCTGGCTCAGCAGCGATTCGCAATCGGTGCCCTGACGTCCGTAAAAATGGCTGCTGGTGTACGGACTGGCCACCGAAATGTAGAAGCGGCAAATCTTTGTCTGCGCAGACGTGGCCGCCGTTGCAACGGTCGCCTGAAATGTCATGCCCGTGCGCTGAAAATCGGCCACGCCGTCAAGCGTCGACTGCTCTGGCGCCTTGCCCGTAATGAAATAGGCATCCAGCGCTTTGTTGTAGTACTCGACCACTGTGACCGTTTGCGCCTGAACGCTGGACGCGCCTAATGTCAACGCCGCCAGCGTCGTCAGCATCGCAGACGCAGCTACCGCTCCATGCGCACATAGATTTCTAAAACTCACTCGCTCTACCCCCGATTGAAGACGCAAACAGCGTTGCGCCATGGTTAGTTATTCGTGACACGGCACTGTCTCGCCGACACCATAAGCATAAGACGTAATTCGACGAAATCTCGTGCCGCCCAGAAAATAACGGCTCAACGACGCTATTTTTTAAGGCCAGTCAGTCCGGCAAAGGCGTTGGCCATCGCGCCTTGAGGTTTGGCCTGTTCGCGCGGCGGCTGCCAGCCACCGCCACGTCGCGCGTCACCTACGCCACCGCCTCTGCGGTTCTCGCCCATCCGCTCCTCACGCGGCACAGGTGCCGCGTCCAGCCGCATAGTCAGCGCGATACGTTTCCTCGCGACATCTACTTCGACGACTTTGACCTTCACGATCTGGCCGGTCTTGACCACGTCTTTCGGGTCCTTCACGAACTTGTTTGCGAGCTGCGAAACGTGCACCAGTCCGTCTTGATGCGCGCCCACGTCCACGAACGCGCCAAACGCCGCGACGTTGGTCACGGTGCCTTCGAGGATCATGCCCTCAACCAGATCCTTGATGTCGTTCACGCCGTCGTTGAACTTCGCCACCTTGAATTCTGGGCGCGGATCGCGACCCGGTTTTTCGAGTTCGGCGAGCACGTCGCGAACCGTGATTTCGCCTATTCCACCATCCGCGTCAGCAGCAAACGCGTTCGCAGGTACCGCTTTCAACACGCTCGCGTTGCCGATCAACTCAGCCAGTGGCTTCTTTGCTCGCTCAATGATTTTTTGCACGAGCGCGTAGCTCTCGGGATGCACGGCGCTCGCGTCCAGCGGATTGCTGCCTTCGCGAATGCGCAAAAATCCCGCGCATTGCTCAAACGTTTTCGGCCCGATGCCCGACACCTTGCGAATCGCTTCACGATCAGCAAACGCGCCATTTTGCTCGCGATGCGCGACGATATTGCGCGCATTGCTCGCGGACAATCCGGCGACACGCGACAAGAGCGGCGCAGACGCCAGATTCACATCCACACCCACCGAGTTCACACAGTCTTCAACAATCGCGTCGAGTTTTTTCGCGAGCAGCGATTGATTCACATCATGCTGATATTGCCCGACGCCGATGGACTTCGGATCGATCTTTACCAGCTCCGCCAGCGGGTCCTGCAAGCGCCGCGCAATGCTCACCGCGCCGCGCAAGCTCACATCCATATCCGGCAGCTCTTGCGACGCGTATTCACTCGCCGAATACACGGAAGCACCAGCCTCGGAGACCACCGCCTTCACGATGCTTCCGCCCTGTCGCTTGATCAAATCAGCCGCCAACTGATCGGTCTCGCGGCTCGCCGTGCCGTTGCCAATCGCGATCAGCTGCACGCCATGCGCTTCGCACAACTTGCCGAGCGTATGCAACGAACCATCCCAATCTTTACGCGGCTCATGGGGATAGACCACACTCGTGGCGACGACCTTGCCGGTTGAATCCACCACGGCCACCTTCACACCGGTGCGGATGCCGGGGTCGAGCCCCATCACCACTTTGTTGCCAGCAGGTGCGGCCAGCATCAGGTCGCGCACGTTGTCACCAAACACCTTGATCGCCACCTCCTCGGCACTCTCGCGCAGCTTGGCGAACAAGTCGCGCTCCAGGGACGGCGCGAGCTTCACCTTCCACGTCCAGCTGACCACCCGCTTCAACCAGTCGTCGGCGGCGCGGCCTTGATGCGACCACTGAATTTGTGACGCAACCATGCCTTCGCAAGGCGTGAAACTCCCCTCCCCCCTCGTGGGGGAGGGGCTGGGGGAGAGGGGGCTGGTGACACTCTTGCTCACGTCACCAACCCCCTCTCCCGCCCTTCGGGCACCCTCCCCCACGAGGGGGGAGGGATTAGGAAGCGGCTGAACCAGCTTCACCGTCAACGCCTCCGCCAGCCACCCGCGAAACACCGCCAGCGCACGATGCGATGGCACCTTGCCAATCGGCTCTGCGTAATCAAAATAATCGCGGAATTTGTCGCCGTCCTTCTCTTTGCCTTCAGCCAGCTTCGACTCGAACAAACCGTTCTGCCACAGCCATTCACGCATGCGGCCCACCAGCGTCGCATCCTCCGCCCAGGTCTCCGACAAAATATCGCGCGCACCATCAAGGCACATTTGCGGTTCGGTAAATGTCGGTGGAGCCCCATCGACGCCGGGGCCAACATTCACATACTTCGCCGCCTCCTCCAGCGGCACGAGCGTCGGATCGCCATACAACGCATCGGCCAACGGCTGCAAACCCGCCTCGCGCGCAATCTGCGCCTTGGTGCGGCGCTTCTGCTTGTACGGCGCGTAGATGTCCTCAAGCTCCTGCTTGCTCACCGCGCGATCCAGCGCCACGGCCAAAACATCGGTCAGCTTGCCCTGCTCCTTGATCGAGGCCAACACGGCATCGCGACGCTGATCCAGCTCACGCAGATAGCCCAATCGCTCTTCAAGAAAGCGCAACTGCACATCATCAAGACCAAACGTGGCCTCTTTGCGATAGCGAGCGATAAAGGGCACGGTCGCACCACCATCGAGCAGTCCAACGGCGGCTTCTGCTTGTTGTGAAGTGATAACAACGTCTCGCGACAAGCGCGCGATCAAAGATTCAGGCATCAGGAATAACTACGAAGATTTTTCGGGAGCGGCGGAGTTTAGCGGTTGCGGCGCATCGTTCAGAACATGCACGACCCGCTGCGGGAACGGCACACTGATGCCGTTCGCCTGAAACGCCCGCCAGATGGCGAGGTTGATGTCGGAGCGCACATTGTTGATACCGTTTTCGGGATCGGCGATCCAGTAGCCGAGCGTCAACTCCAGACCGTCCGGCGCAAAATCGGTGAGCATCGCGCCGGGCTCCGGCGACTTGAGCACGCGGGGCTGCGCGAGCGCCGCTTCGATCATCAGCGAGCGCGCTTTCTCGACATCGCTGGCGTAGTCAATCTGCAATTTCGTGCTGAACGAAACGCTACGGCTTTCGAGCGACAGGTTCTCCACGCGATTGACGATAAACATCTCGTTTGGCACCACCGACTCGCGCCCGTTCGCCGCGCGAACCACGGTGTAGCGGGTGTGGATGTTGCTGATCTGTCCCTCAAAACCATCTACCTTGACCGTGTCGCCAACACGAAAGCTGCCTTCCAGCAAGATCGCAAAGCCGCTCACATAATTCGCCGCAATCTTCTGCAAACCGAGGCCAAGCCCAACGCCCAGCGCACCACCAAAAACAGACAGCACCGTCAAGTCAATCCCGACCGCCGCCAGCGCAATCAACAGCGCCAGCACAAACAGACTCGCCCGCAAAAAGCGCGACAGCACAAGCCGCATGCTCATGTTGATGCCGGTGGCCATCAGTCGCGTCTCCAGCATCGACGACAGCCACAGCGCGCCAAGTACGGTGACCGCAACCAGCACCAACCCCTGCATCATCGTCAGCATCGACACATGCGTCTTGCCAAGCGGAATCATCACCGCTTCCAACTCCTGTTCGATCAATGGCAGCACGCCCGCCAGATGCATCACCAACCCAAGCCAGATCACGCCGCTGACCCCATTAATTGCATTGCGTACCCGCACGGAACTCGGGAACAAACTGCGCAACACGCACGCAATCAGGCGGATCACTACGAGAGAGGCAAACACTCTCAGCGCGAACTTCGGCAACGCGCCGGTCGCCGCACCGTACGGCGTCAAGCGCAGCGCCACCAAAATCGCATACGTCACCAGCGGAAACGCAATGCCAATGATCACGGCCCGCCACATTGCCTGCGAACCCGTCAGCGACGGTTCGCTCCGCCGCGAAACAAAGGTCCCGACCACCACACCGATGGCCATCGCCGCCAGCACGATAAAAATATGCTCGACGTCGCTACCGTCGAAGACTTCAAGCTCTTTG
>JANXUB010000092.1 GCA_025352105.1 Burkholderiales bacterium
CGACAACGGGGAGTCCCTGCGTGGTGCGATGGGTGAACTGGTATGCACACAGACGTTCCCGTCGATGCCGCTTTATTTCATGGCGGACGCCGACGGTGCGCGCTATCGGGCGGCATACTTTGAGAGATTTCCTGGGCTCTGGTGCCACGGGGACTGGTCGCAGATCACGGAGCGCGACGGCATGGTGATCGTGGGGCGCTCGGACGCGACGCTCAATCCCGGCGGCGTTCGCATCGGCACGGCCGAAATTTATCGACAGGTGGAGACGCTCGATGAGGTGATTGAATCCATCGTCATCGGGCAGAATTTTCAGGGCGATGCGCGGGTGGTTTTGTTTGTAAAACTCGCAGATGGACTCACGCTCGACGCCGCGCTCACCGAAAAAATAAAGCAGAGAATTCGCGAATACACGACGCCGCGCCACGTCCCCGCAAAGGTCGTGCAGGTGCCCGACATTCCGCGCACCAAGAGCAACAAAATTGTGGAGCTGGCGGTTCGCGACGTGGTGCATGGTCGTAGCGTGAAAAATATGGATGCCATGGCCAATCCCGAGGCATTGGAATTTTTTCGCAATCGACCGGAGTTGGTTAACTGATCTACGTCCACTGTCGTCATTCTCGGCGTAAAGCGCCGGGAATCCAGGCGGTGGCGAGCGAGAGCCGCCGTAGTTCCGCGAGGTGAGTTTCTGGATACCCGACGCCTTGCGTCGAGCATGACGGCCTTTTTGCAAAGCCCATCCGGCTGGACGACGACCGGCCCTATTGCGTCGCATCAAACCCCATCGCAAATTCGTACAATCACTCTAAATAAACAAATCAACGGCAACGAGGAAATAGCGTGAATAAACTTTATCCGAGCGCTGAAGCGGCGCTCTCCGGCGTCATCAAGGACGGCCAGTTGCTCGCCGTGGGCGGCTTCGGCCTGTGCGGCATCCCCGAGGCGCTAATTGATGCGCTGGTTGCATCGGGTGCCAAAAATCTCACCGCGATTTCGAACAACGCAGGCGTTGATGGTTTCGGTCTCGGTAAATTGCTTCACACCCGGCAGATCAAAAAAATGATTGCGAGTTACGTAGGTGAGAACAAAGAGTTCGAGCGGCAATACCTCGCGGGCGAACTCGAACTCGATTTCACGCCGCAAGGCACGCTCGCAGAAAAACTGCGCGCGGGTGGCGCTGGCATCCCGGCGTTTTTCACCAAAACCGGCGTCGGCACCATCGTTGCCGACGGCAAGGAGATCCGCGAATTTGATGGTGTGAAATACGTCATGGAGCGCTCACTGGTGCCTGATGTGTCGCTGGTCAAAGCGTACATCGCGGACAAATCCGGCAACCTCGTGTTCCGCAAAACGGCACGCAATTTCAACCCGAACGTCGCGATGGCCGGCAAGATCACCATCGTTGAAGTCGAGAAGATTGTCGAAATCGGCGCGCTCGATCCCGATCAAGTTCATTTGCCGGGGATTTACGTGCACCGCATCGTGCTCAACGCGACCCCCGAGAAGCGCATCGAGCAGCGCACCATTACGAAAGTTGGAGCATAGTCATGGCCTGGAATCGCGACGAAATGGCAGCGCGCGCTGCGAAAGAGCTGCAGGACGGCTTCTACGTAAACCTGGGCATTGGCATGCCGACCTTGGTCGCCAACCATGTGCCGAAGGGCATGGAGGTGTGGCTGCAATCGGAAAACGGGTTGCTCGGAATTGGCCCGTTTCCGACCGAAGATCAGGTCGATCCGGACATGATCAACGCGGGCAAACAGACGGTGACTACGCTGCCCGGCTCGTCAATTTTTTCGTCAGCTGACAGCTTCGCGATGATTCGCGGCGGCAAGATCAATCTCGCGATTCTGGGCGCGATGCAGGTCAGCGAGAAGGGCGATCTCGCCAACTGGATGATTCCCGGCAAGATGGTCAAAGGCATGGGCGGCGCGATGGATCTGGTCGCGGGCGTGGGCCGCGTGGTCGTGCTCATGGAACACGTCGCGACGAAAAAGGACGGCACGACGGACAAGAAGATTTTGACGGCGTGCAACTTGCCTTTAACCGGCGTTGGCGTGGTCAATGTGATCATCACTGATTTGGGGGTGATGGAGGTCACGCCGACTGGTCTGAAGCTCGTGGAACTTGCGCCGGGTGTGACGCGCGACGAGATCGCGGCGGCGACGGGGTGTGTGCTTCACTAGGCTCGAATTCGGGGAGCAGCTTTTCTGCTGAAGCCCCCATTACGTTGGGGCTGGTTGCGGTATTTTTTACCAGTCGACTTGTGACGAAAATACGTCCTAGCCCAGATTCAGCGGTTGTCTCAATGAAAAGCTGGTATTTCAGGAGAGGGAAGAAAACGATGGCAACGATCCGCGGCAGGATGCACAAATCGTGAGTAACGCCCCAGCGCCGCAGCTCGCCGCAGAAATACCCGTCACCTCGCGCGAAGTCTGGTCGTGGGCGATGTACGACTTTGCCAATTCGGGCTACACGACGGTCGTGATTACCGCAATTTTCAACGCGTTTTTCGTGGCTGTGATCGCGGGTGGCGCGGACTGGGCGACGCTGTTGTGGACGACGGTTGTCGCGATTTCGTTTGCGATTGTGATGGTTATCGGGCCAGTGCTTGGCGCCTGGGCGGATCGACGCGCGGCGAAGAAAAAAGTGCTGGCGATTGCGACGATTGGTTGCGTCGTGACCACGCTGGCGTTGGCTCCGATTGCGGCTCAGGGTGGCGCGTTGTTGTGGCTCGCCTGCGTCGTTTTCATCGCGAGCAATGTGTTCTACGCGCTGGGTGAAAATTTCACTGCGGCGTTCCTGCCCGAGCTGGCCGATAGCAAGCACATCGCGAAAGTGTCTGCGTGGGGCTGGAGCCTTGGCTACGTCGGCGGACTGCTGACCTTGGGCGTGTGTTTGTGGCTGGTGACCGTGCAGCAAGCGGCGGGTGCGAAGGCGGTGCAGTATGTGCCGTGGACGCTCGTGATCACCGCCGTGATTTACGCGGCCGCCAGTCTGCCGATATTTTTGTTTTTGCGCGAGCGCGCAGTGCCCAAACCGGACGTTGCGCCGCAGAGCGTTGTCAACGGCCTGAAACGCTCGTTGGCCCAACTCAAGCACTACCCCGATTTACGTCGATTTTTCTGGGCCGGATTGGCCTATCAGGCGGGTCTTTCGGTCGTCATCACGCTGGCGTCGGTCTATGCCGAGCAAGCGCTGGGTTTCAAGATGGCAGACACGATCAAGCTCTTATTGGTGGTGAATGTTTCAGCCGCAATTGGTGCGTTCGTTTTCGGCTACGTGCAGGACAAAATTGGCCACAAAACAACGCTTTCGATTACGCTCGTGATGTGGATCGCAACCGTGCTCATCGCGTATTTCTGGCACACGCAAAATGGATTTTGGGTCGCTGCAAATTTCGCTGGACTTTGCCTCGGTGCGTCGCAGTCGGGCGGTCGCGCGCTGGTTGGTGTGATGAGCCCAAAGGTGCAAATTGCCGAGTTCTACGGCCTGTGGGGGCTCGTGGTGCGGCTCTCCGGCATCATCGGGCCGATGCTCTACGGGCTGGTGACATGGGTGACAAATGGTAATCATCGGTTGGCGCTACTCATCACAGGCAGCATGTTTGTGATTGGCCTCGCCCTGCTCGCGCGGGTAAACGTTGTGGCGGGCGAAGCGGCGGCCAACGCTGTCACTGTTGTTGACTGAATTTGCCCGATTGACCGAATCGGTGCAGCGGAGTAAGGTGTCGATTCTCAAATCAGGAGGCTCACATGAAATCTGTTTCACACTATTGTTCCCTCGCTTCGGTTGCTGTTGCCGCAGCGACTATCTGCACCGCCGCCATCGCTGACGAAACCAACTTTCCGTCGCGCTATCGCACCTTGCAATCGACGGCCCCAACGACGTGTAACGAGTGGGTTGGGCCCCTGCCCGAGCGCCGCGTGAAAGTGGACGTTCCCAGCGAAGTGCGCGGCGTTACCGGAAGTGCGGCACTGACGATCAATATCGACCAGAGCGGTCGCTACAACGGCGTTGTTGAGGCGCTGGCCAACGACGCGGCGTTCGTGCGCGCTGCGAAAGAGTCATTGCAATACTGGTCGTTTGTGCCCGCGCGCTGCGATGGCGTTGCGGTGGCGACGCAGGCGAAAATTTATTTCAATTTCCGGCATGAAAATTTTGTCGGATTTGGGGCGGCCAACACCGTAAATTAGCCCTGAATGTTTGATCACGTGCGTTGATTTGGAGTACAGGCTATAATTTACAACTTCGGGGCGTAGCGCAGCCCGGTAGCGCGCCTGGTTTGGGACCAGGATGTCGTAGGTTCGAATCCTATCGCCCCGACCAATTCTTGAAGTTCTTGTGTGTTGTTTAGCAAGACTTGAATTAGTTACCGATGTGCTTGGAAAGATGTAGCGACGTCACAAAAAAGCACGAGCTTCATGTGCCCGTAGCTCATCTGGATAGAGCACCGGCCTTCTAAGCCGGGGGTAACAGGTTCGAGTCCTGTCGGGCGCGCCAAAAACTCCAAAATCACCAGTTTCAACGGCGGCCGTAGCTCAGCGGTAGAGTCCTGGATTGTGATTCCAGTTGTCGCGGGTTCGAACCCCGTCGGTCGCCCCAAAGCTCTCTCAGTTCACACGCCCCCTTTGCGGACTGGCGTCATTGACCGGCCGCAACCGGCGCTTTCGCCGACGCAATATCCATCACCATGCGCGTTGCCAGATACAGCCTTGGCTGAATCGAATTGATGAGTACGTATTCTGCTTCGGTCGAATGCGCCCCAAAGCCCTGTAGCCCAAAGCGCTCAATGACTGGCGCTTTGGTGTTGAGCGCGGCGAATGCGGCATCGGTGCCACCGCCTTCGGGCTCCGCGTCCACAACCAACGTTTTGCCGAGTTCACGATAAATTGTTTGCGCATGCGCGGCCAGAGCGCGCGAGGCTGCAGTTGCCTCCAATGGCGGGCGGCGATTTTCGAATGCAACGCTTACCGTTGATTCCGGCAAAAGTTTGTTCTTGATGCGGTCGTTTACCTTTGCTTCCAGTGCATTCAGGTCGGCAACGCGAAGCATTCGAATGTCGGCCCACGCCTGTGCACCCGGCGGAATCATGTTGCGCACCACGCCTGCGTTCGCGACTGTCCAGTTCATCTTCAAACCCACTTTGGAATCCGATAAATCGCGCAGGTTCAGGATTTGATGCGACAGCTCGTAGAGCGCATTCACGCCACGTTCTGGCGCGCCGCCCGCGTGGGAGGACTTGCCCTTGACGGTCATGGTCGCCATCGCGATGCCGCTCGTTGCCAGTGATAGCTTGTCTTGATCGACGCGTGAGGCTTCAAACGACAGCACTGCGTCGTGCGCTGCGCCTTCCTTCTCAATCAACTTCCGCGACGCCGGAGAGCTGATCTCTTCATCGCCATTGATGAGCACCGTCAGCATGCCGTAGTCGCGCACGTTGAGCGCTTGCAAGAGTGAAACAACGTGCAAGATGACCGCAACGCCCTGCTTATCGTCCGCGATACCGAGCCCGTACGCGCGCTCGCCGGCCACGCGAAACGGTTGCTGTGAAAGCATGCCCGGCGGATACACCGTGTCCATGTGCGCAATCAGCAAAATGCGTTGGGTTCCGGTGCCTTTAAAGGTCGCCTTCACCGTGCGGCCAATCCGATCCGGCAAGCCTTCAAGTTTGTAAATATCCGCTGGCGCAGCCTCGATAATTTCGACACTGCCACCGAGCGTTTTCAATCGCGTTGCGATGAACTCTGCGCACACATCGAGTCCGTCGCGATGGATGCTGCCGGTCTCGATGTTTACCAGCGATTTCAGCGTGTCGAGGAGTTTCGGCTGTTCGCTCTGCGCCAACGCCGCCAACGCCGCCAGAGCGGCCTGCGCAGAGGGCTGCGGCTGGGCAAGGGCAGGCGTCGTGAGAGCACCTAAAGCGAAAGCCACAGCCCAAGTGCTGCGACAACGAGTGCGAAGATTCATCATGGCAGAGACCGTCCAGAAAGTGATGCTTCGCATTATCGGATGTGAGCCGCCACCGACCGCTGGAGCCAATCCATTTGCTGTAGCAGACGGTTGCTTCAGTTGCCTTAGCTGCTTCAGGAACGCCTCAGCCGCGCGTCAATACCGCCTGCAGAAACATCCGCGTTCGATCCTGTTCGGGATTAGTAAAGATGGTTTCCGGTGGTCCGGACTCAATCACCACGCCGCCATCCATCACCACAACGACATCGCCGACCTCACGCGCGAAGTCCATCTCGTGAGTGACCACCATCATGGTCATGCCTTCACTGGCAAGGAGTTTCATCACCTGTAGCACTTCGCCCACCAACTCAGGGTCAAGTGCCGAGGTGGGTTCATCAAACAGCATCACGCGCGGCTTCATGGCGAGCGCTCGGGCGATGGCGACGCGTTGCTTCTGCCCACCTGAAAGGCTCGCGGGCATTGCGTGCGCTTTCTCGGCGAGCCCGACTTTGTTTAGCAACACGAGCGCCTCACTGTCCGCGTCGGCGCGCGACAGACCACGCAGCTTGCGCGGCCCCAGCGCGATGTTGGCGAGGACGGACAAGTGCGGGAACAGGTTGAACGACTGAAACACCATGCCCACTTCTTGGCGAAGCAGATCTAGCTCGGCTTCGGGCAGGCGCTGACCGTCGCTGAAAAGCATGCGCCCGCAGATTTCGACGCGGCCTGATTCAGGCACTTCAAGGCCATTGCAGCAGCGTAGAAACGTGCTCTTGCCAGAGCCACTGGGCCCAATCACCACGACCACCTGCGACGGTGCAACGTCCAGGTCGATGCCAGCGAGCACCACATGATCGGCAAACGATTTGCGCAACCCGCGAATGCGCACAAGGGGGGCCTGTGGCGATGGCGCGCTCATTGCACCATGCCGCCCGCACGCAGTCGCCGCTCGATATGGCGAAGCACCAACGTCGTGACGCCGGTCAACACGAAGTACACCACCGCGATGGCCAGATAAACCTCCAGCGATCGATACGACACGCTGATGATTTTTTGCCCCTCGTGCATCACGTCGTGGATGGTCAACAGCGAGACCAGCGCTGAATTCTTGATGAGCGCGATGAACTCGTTGCCGAGCGGCGGGATCATGCGGACCACCGCCTGCGGCAACACGACCGAACGCATCGCAAGGCCGGACGACATGCCGAGCGAGCGCGCCGCCTCCATCTGGCCGCGATCAACGGACTGAATCGCGCCGCGCACGACCTCGGACACGTATGCGCCCGAGTACAGGCCCAGACCCATCACACCGCAGAAAAATGCCGGCAACAAAATTCCGAATTGCGGCAATCCAAAGAACAAAATAAATAGCTGCACCAGAAGCGGCGTGCCGCGAATGACCGCGACATAGGCAGTGCACAGACCGTACACAATGCGCCGCTCGGGCTTGAGCCGCCCGAGCCCGATAAGGAGCCCCATAAAGCAGCCCAGTAACAACGCGCAGGAAGTGATCTCGACGGTGACCCAGGCACCGCGCAAAAGCTGCGGCCAGCCCGCCCAGACTGGCGAGAAATCAAGCTCCACTAACTAACCAACTAACTTCGAAGCTGATGCGCGCAGCGTCAGTCGCACTACTTTGCGTTCGATCCGCTGAACCACTTTTTCACGAGTGCAGCATAGGTGCCCTCGGCCTTGACTTTGGCCAACGCGCCGTTCATCGCCTTGGTGAGATCCGGCGTGTCCTTGCGCAACGCCATGCCATATTCCTCGGTCGTCAACTGTTGCGCCAGCACGCGCAAACCCGGACGCGTACGCACGTATTGCGCCGCTGCCGGTTTGCCCGTAACCGCTGCATCGGCGCGACCGATCTCAACGAGGTTGAACATTTCCTGATTTTTTTCGACCTCGACGAGCTGCACTTTCGGATGGTTTTGTTGCAGATAGCCGACCGATTTGGTGCCCACCTGAACCGTCACTTTTTTGCCGTCAAGATCGGCGAGTGTTTTGATCGCGGCGTTGTTGTCCTTGGTCATCGCGACCAGACCGCCCGCGAAATAGGAATCGGTGAAGTCCACCACTTTCTTGCGATCATCGGTGATGTAAATCGCCGAAACGGCCACATCAAAGCGTTTAGCAACGAGGCCCGGAATCAGGCCCTTGAAATCGATATCGACCCACTCCACGCGTTTGCCCATCGCCTTCGCCATCGCTTCAACCAGCTCGATGTCAAACCCGTTGCGCTTGTCGTTTTCAACAAACTCCATCGGTGGAAATGTGGCATCGGTGCCGACGCGCAGCACGTTGTCCTGAGCCTGCAAGCCCGTGCTCGAAAGGGCAAAAGCCAGCAAAGAGGAAAACAAAAATTGGCGACGAAATTTCATGAAAGAGTGTCCGGGGCGACGGGTCAGAGGGCAATACTTTTCGTTTAGGCCCGGTCGGCGGCGACATGGCGTCGCTCGGTAATTTTTGAGCGCGACCAAGTCCTCACCTACAAAGAGGCTAAACGAACAGTGTTGGGTCAATGGGGACGGGTGAAATCAGATTTAGGCTAGCACAAGGTGCGCGCGAAGCGTCCGCAAAAAACCAATTTTTTGCGCAACAGCTTAGCGCTAAAGCCCCAAGTGCACCGGGGATAGATGGCATTTTTAGCAATAGTTGACTTATTGCCAAAATGGCTTCTAGCCCACGTTAAATGGGAGTTACAGTGAAAAGCCGATGTATCCGCTGAAACCAAAACGACCACCAAGCCACGCCCAAAAGTTTCGCCGTCAGGGTGCAAACGTTTCGTTGATGAGTGCTGCAACGATTAGAGCGCGTTCACCCGCGAATGAAGTCACGCAGCAACGCCATCGCCTCAACCGGTGCATCCGGAATCACCCCGTGGCCACAGTTTGCAAACTCGCGATAGCGCAAAAGATGCTGCGGAATCGCAGCAGCGATATCGCGCTGACATTCAATCGGCAACATCGGATCCAGCGCCCCACCCAACACCAGCGTCGGGCACTGAATGCGCGAGA
Source organism: Burkholderiales bacterium (assembly GCA_025352105.1). Classification (GTDB taxonomy): domain Bacteria; phylum Pseudomonadota; class Gammaproteobacteria; order Burkholderiales; family Casimicrobiaceae; genus Casimicrobium. The sequence goes on from JANXUB010000092.1 coordinate 8,967, forward strand.
GCTCATGCAACATGTCCAGCGTGCGGCCCTCGCCACCAGGGCCGAAAAAGCGCTCACGCACCGATTGCTTCATCACGATACGCCGCAGCACGTCCGGGTCTAGAGGTGTTCGCGTGTAGAACGGAAAAGCGATGTCGATCCAGTCCTTAAGCAACGCCGGGCTCGTGTCGCCCTCGACAAATCGCCGCCGCGCCAGCTCACCCGCCGCCGCACCACCGAGGCGAGTGAACATCGCAATCTTCGCGTCCGTGTGTGACGTCGCCTGCGCAGCCGTGCTCACCAGCACCAACTTGCCCGCATGCTCGGGATGCCGCGTCGCGTAAGTCATCGCCACCATGCCACCAAACGACGCGCCGTAAACGATGGGTTTCACAATCCCCAGCGCATCACAAAACGCCACCAGATCATCCGCCCACTGCGCCAGCGTCCACGACTCGGGTGGGCCATCATCACTGCGCCCATTGCCACGATGATCCAGATAAATCACCTGCGCCACACCGGTCAGTGCCGTGAAGTCTGGTTTGTAGATTGAATGGTCTGCGCCGGGGCCACCGTGGAGGAGGATGATCGTTGGGACTGCGCGCATTGAGTTGCTGCTTGTGCGTAGGGATGCGCCTTCTGTGTCGAAGAAGAGGTTGATGCCGTTTACTTGGATTTTCATTTGATCGCAATCAGACTGATTTCGAAAGCGTACTCGATAGTTGTGTGGATGTAGTAAATGGGTTATGGGCAATTTGTGATATACGCCAATGGCGTATAATTGGTTATGCATTTATTCATCGAATTGCCGACGTTCTCCCGGTATCGAGAAGACTACTTCGATGATTCGGCCCTGCTTGATCTTCAAAACTATCTGATCGAGCAACCGACGGCGGGCGATCTGGTGCCGGGCACCGGTGGTGTGCGCAAGTTGCGCTGGTCTCGCGCGGGCATGGGCAAGCGCGGCGGCCTGCGCGTGCTGTACTACGTGCAGGACGCGAAAGGGCGAATTTGGCTGCTCACGGTGTACGCCAAGAGTGCACGCGAGAACATTCCGAACGAACTATTGAACGAACTCAGAAAGGTGGCCGAACATGCCGAAATTGACTGAAGCCGCGATCCTGAAACGCGACGCCAAACGCGATCTCGCCGCCGAGTTACGTGAATCGCTCACGCAGATGAAGCGAGGGGAAGTAGGGCGCGTGTGGGTGAACGACGGCAAGGGCGTAATGCGCGAATCAGCGGTCGCCAAAGCGCGCATCGCCATGAATCTCTCCCAATCGCAATTTGCAGAGCTGCTTGGCGTTTCCGTGCGCACGCTCCAGCAATGGGAACAGGGCCGCCGCGAACCGACGGGCGCTGCGCAAACGCTTATCAAGGTTGCGATTCATGAGCCGAGGGCTTTGCGGAAGGCGGTGGCGGCTTAGAGCCAGCGGGTTTTGATGGGTTGTAGCAAGACCTGAACACGTTGCTCCGCCGTGCGCATCTTTCGACAACAAATCCGTTGTGTTTGGGGCGCACGGGCGAGGTTCTGATTGAACAAAGATCAGGAGTTTCGAAATGCCGCTCAAAAATTGGCATCACACTTCGCGTTTACGTCTGCACGAACGCCGGCCGCTGTTGTGAGGGTCGCCGAAGGGGGGAGTGTCGTGCCAACAAGCAGCTGATCGTCGGCTACGGACTGCATCAATCGCAGCACAATTTGCCCGCTGATCAGCGCTGTCGGTTGCGCTTCAAGTCCAGTGTATTTGCGGTTGTCGACGAACTGTTGCAGCTCGCTGGCGGAATAGTTGAGACTCGTCCCTAGTCCATCAATGAGTGCCTGACCACTCAGTCCAAGCAGGCGGCGCAGCAGGAGGAGGCCGTCGGTGGCTGGGTTCAGTACGCCCTGCCCAGTGATGTGCAGATCACACAGGCGCGGCGTCACTCGCAATGAGCCCGTCACTGACACCGTGGCAGCATTGTCGGCGGTGCTCGTGAGCGTCGTCACTGATGTTGCAGCAGCGCTAGGTGTGCCGCCGAGAAGGCAGATGATCGTCGTACTCGTCTGCGGAAAGCAATTCTTTGTCACCCAAGCGGGCAACCCCGATACGCCGCAAACCCAGTTGCTCGGCGCGATGGTGCCCACGGCGCTGCACACAACACTGCCACTGTAGGCTTGTCCCACTAGGCGCTGTCGTCACAAGATATGTAAAAATTCAAGGAACCGATTTTTAGTGGTTCCACCGTGCAAGAAGCCTACCGCCGCCACGACCTCAAAGACGCTACATGGGCGTTACTTGAGCCTCATCTACCGGGACGTACGG
>JANXUB010000097.1 GCA_025352105.1 Burkholderiales bacterium
ACCCCGCTCAACGCTTCCAATCCCAGCTTCGCTTTGAATTCCGGTGTGTGTACTTTACGACGCTTCGTTTCACTCATGATGACTCGTTCTCTTGGATTTAATGCAGCTTAAACTGCTGTCTTAAATTCAGGGTCCACTTTATACTGCTGGGCTAGAGCGCCATTCGCATCAAAGTCGATAAAGTAGCTTTCCCGACGCTATCCCTACAGCAAACGTCATTTTTTCTAAAAAGATGTAAGTTTTACGCGTCGAATAATTGGCTGATTTACTGCGGCCCGAGCGCCTTGATCAACACGTCAAGTTGCGCCATTTCGTCGGGCTTCAAATCACTCAAAGGCGTGCGCACCGGCCCGGCATCACGCCCCACGAGCCTTGCGCCCGCTTTGACAATGCTCACCGCGTAGCCCTGCATCTTGTTGCGGATGTCGAGATAAGGCATGAAGAAGTCGTGCAGCAATCGATGCTGCGTTTTCAGATCGTCTGCCGCGACTGCGTGGTAGAAATCCATCGCAGTTTTCGGGATGAAATTGAACACAGCTGACGAGTACACCGGCGTGCCGAGCGCCTTGTAGGCTGCGGCGTAGACCTCGGCTGTGGGCAGGCCGCCGAGATAGGCAAAGCGATCTCCCATCTTCTGATAAATCGATACCATTAGCTCGATGTCGCCAATGCCGTCCTTGAAGCCCACCAGATTCGGGCAACGGTCGGCGAGCTTGGCAAGCGTTTCTGGTTGTAGCTTTGAGGAACCCCGGTTGTAGACGATCACGCCGAATTTAACGCTCTTGCACACCGCTTCCACGTGGGCGGCGAGGCCTTCCTGCCCTGCTTCGGTCAGGTAGTGCGGCAGCAGCAAAATACCGTGCGCGCCTGCTCTCTCGGCTGCCTGTGCGCAGGCAATGGCAAAGCGCGTTGGGCCGCCCGCACCGGCGATGATGGGCACTTTGCCGCGGCAGGTGTCCACTGCTGACTTGATAATCGTTGGGTATTCATCCGCCGTGAGCGAGAAAAATTCTCCGGTACCGCCTGCGGCGAATAATGCGCTCGCGCCGTACGGTGCCAGCCACTCCAGGCGCGCCTCATAGCCCTTCTGGTTGAAGTCGCCATTGGCATGGAAGTCGGTGAGCGGGAACGAAAGCAGCCCCGAACCAATGATGGACTTAAGCTCTTGTGGGTTCATGTCGGTGTGGCGTTTTTTTAGTTATGGTATTGTATGACATCATATCCCTTGAAATCAACAGTTTTACCAACTTCGAGCGCCAGATCGGCGGTGCAGCCTACTTGATGCCGCTCGCCAGAATCGTCATTAACTCGGTGCGCGTTGCAGGATCCGTCCAGTACTTTTGATGCAACGGCTTCATACGACTGATGTAGGCGCCAAACTCAGTCGGAGCCTCGAATTTCACGCCCGACTTGATCGCGATTTCGCGCGACTCGATGACGCGCTTTTGCCAGAGCTGCCGCATCAAAAGCGCCGAGCGCTGACCAGCCTCACGCAGCTTTGCCTGATCGGCCGGAGCGATCTTTGCCCATTGCTTGGTCGACATGACGAGCGCCTCAGGCGTGATCACATGTTCGGTCACGAATACGTTCTTCGCGAACTTGTAGTGCCCCGCGCTTACGAACGACGGCAGGTTGTTCTCGGCGCAATCAATCTTGCCCGATTCAAAGGCCGCAAGCACATCTTTGTAGGGCACAGCCACCGGCGTTGCGCCAAGCAATTTCACTAGCTCCAGGTAAATATCCGTGCTCTGCACACGAATGCGCAACCCAGCAAAATCACGCGGCCCCGTCAGCTTTTTGTTGACGCAATAGAACGAACGCGCGCCGCCGTCATACCAACCCAACACGACGTAACCACCGGCCTCCAGTCGCGTTTTGAATTGATTGCCCATTGCGCCGTCGAGCAGGCGAAACATCTGCTCGGCATTGGCGAACAGGAACGGCAAATTGATGGCGTTCATGCTCTTGACTTCCTGCGACAGCGGCCCGAGCCCAAACTCCGCCATCTCCACCTCACCCGACTTCACCATCTGCACGGCTTTGGGCTGGTCGCCCAGCACGCCGTTGGAGAACACCTCGATCACCACGCGACTGTCGGTGATTTTTTTAACGTCCTCGGCGAAGCTGTTTAACGCCACACTAACGGGGTAGCCGTCGGGATGAATATTCCAGAGCTTCAGCGGCGCTTGCGCCTGACAAGTCGCGGCCTGCACGAGCGAAACCCACAGGGCAAGCAAAAGCTTACGACTAGCGTTCATATCAATCCTCCTTGTGCCTTTGACTTATTGTCAATTTGCGCGAACCATACCATAGGATGTCCTACGTCGTACGATGAATAGCGCTAGGATGAGATGCTTGAGCTGCGATGGTCTTCTGCCGTGGACTCGCGGGCCAGCCAACGAGAGCAGTTTTTAGAGGCCGGCCGGTTACCAACGACAACGAGTTAACGCAGGCGCCCTGCCCCGGCCTGTGTTTTCACTGACGCTGCGACGGCGTGAGTCGCGTCGATGGCGGCCTGATACGGTGGCGTCCAGCCCGCGTCTGCGGCAATCGCTGTCATAGGAGAGCCAGTGCTTTGCGCCTGCAACATCGCCACCGCATCAACCTGCGCGCCGTTTAGAAGATTGCCAGTGGCGAGAATCCTTTCCCCCCGCCAAAGCTTAAACGGGCGCGGCTGGGCAACGCCCGCCACGTCCATCAAGTTGTTCTCGACGATCAGCTGCGACTTGAAACCCACACCAATCGAGTAACCGTAGCCATAGTCTGCGCCAGCCGTTGCCGTGTAAAGATTGTTGTAGACATGAACCTGCCCGTAACGAACGCGCGGCGAACGCTCCTTTACGTTTTCAAACCAGTTGTGATGCAGCGTGACGCGCAGCTTGCCCGCATCATCACTGCGGTTGTCGCCGTTGCCGATCAACATAGTTTTGTCGTGGTTTTTGAAATAGCTGTACGACACGGTCACCAGATCAGAACCGCGCACGATATCGACGAGACCATCGTGAAACTGCATCGGACGACCCAGCGCCGTCCGGTTGATCTTGTCAGGACGTGCGCCATCGCTGAACGTGCAATGGTCGATCCACACGCGGCGTGATCCGTAGAGGGTGACGTTGTCGTATTCCGAGTTCCATTCACCGTTGGCGTTGTCCTTGGGATCCCATTGCGGAAAGTAATCGTAAGCGTCCTCGAACGTGATGTTTCTGATGAGCACGTTTTCGACGTTTTTCAGCATCAGGCTGCCGTTTTTGATGAGTGCGTTGTTACCCACGCCAATCAACGAGGTGTTTGAGCCCACGGGAATGACAACGACGCTGGCCTGAGTCTCCGCCGAGCGCTTGCGCGCGTCTTCGAGTGGGCCTTCTACTGGCTTTTTGCCCCAGGTTTGCACGTCGAACTGCTTTTCGTAGGCGCTCCAGTCGAACGCCGAATCCTGATAGTCGCGCTCAGTGAGCGGGCGATTTTGCGAGTCAACACTCAGATCAATCGTGCCGTCAATGAAGATCACCTTGGGTGCGCTCGATGGCCCTCTGCTTCCCATCGTCGCACCCGCCGACAGCGCGCGCACCAACTCGCTACGCGTACGCACCCGATACGCGGGCCCATCGCCCGCCTTCGCGCCGCCAGTAACCGGCCCCTCATGCGCGCCCCAGCCGTCGTTGGCGGATTGCGTCTGGCGCGGATCTGCGATATCGAATGAACTCGTCGCCGTCTTGTCTGCGACGGTCGGCGTCGGGGTCGCGCACGACGTCAGCGCGGCGATCAGTACGATGCACGCGAGCGCACGCATCACGATCAATTCACAGACGCAAGAAACAGCGCGGTCGTTCCGTTGCAATCCGACGAATACAGCACGGATTTCTCGTCAGGCGTAAACGAAGGATGCGGATGCGTCAGTTGACGATCACCATTCACCACTTTCCATGACGTATCGTGATGAGCGATTTTTTTTGATTTTTTCGTTGCCACGTCGAACACATGAAGATACGGATCGGGAACGACAGTGTGCCCGGCCACGTTGGAAACGTCCTGCGGCGTTTCCGAACCGTCACCCACTAGAAGCGTTCCGGTGTGATTGCTCATCAGATGCGAGCACGGTGGCATCGCCATGATTAACTCATCCTTAAGCGTCGCCGGATCAAGCGAGCGAATATAGCGCTGCGAATCGCCTTCAATGTAGGACACGTAAATCATCTTCGAACCATCCGGCACGAAGAATTCATGAGTGCAGGCCTCGCCGTTGGCATGCGGTTTACCGCAACGAATATTGCCACCGTCTTCGTTCATGAACCACATGCGCGCATCAATCAAATCATGCGGGCCTTCATGGCAATACGCGACCGTGTTGTCATCACCGGGGCGATACAGAGGATGACCGAGCCACAGTTTTTCTTCATGAATCACAGTGCGTTCACCACTCTTCAAATCGATACGAATCAGGCGGCATCGAGGCTTGCGAAAGAACATTTCGCGAAACTTGGTCCAGTCGGAGAGAGGGAACCAGTCCTCCTTCGCAATCTCGATGCCAACCAGTTTGGTACACGCGCTGTTCGCCACCCACGTGCCGTAGCTCACCCATTCAGGCGGTGAGCTGTACACCACCTCTTCAGCGAGCGATTTCAGGTCGACGCGAATCAGCGAGCGTCCACCACGCACCAGATACAGAAATGCGTCGTCCGGACTCAGAAATCCACCGAACGCATTTTCGCTTTCGCCTTCAGTTAACTGTCGCGCTAGCTGAGATTCCAGATCAAGCTGGTAGTAGTTGCGTCGCCCATCAAACTCACCGCTGAACAGCAACTGCTTGCCATCATTGCTGAAGCATTTTTGATAGAAATAGTTGCGATGGCAGACCACGCCGGACGGACTCAACTGGGTGACCGTGCCGCCGGTATCGCGATCCGTGTACGAATCGAATTTGAACTGGTAGGTGGCGTGTTTTGGCATGGGATGAAAAGGTCAGTTGGTTTTCAGGAGACGCAGAATAAATTCAACTTCTAGCCATACCGGCGGCGGCCGGTATCCACGCCCGCAGCCTAATTAACCATTTGCGTCGGGCGTGGGCCCCGGGCACCAAAGGGGTGGCGATTTGATTTGTTCAGCGCTTCTCTAGAGGCGTTGAAGGATGGTCGAGCCCTGCTCGTTCAGCATCTTCGCGGCTTCGTCAGCGTTGATCTTGCCGTAGCCCACTTGCTCGAAGACCTCACGCATGAATTTCTGCATGCGCGGATGTTCGAACTGAGCGGCTGGCGGCGTGATTGCGTTGTTGCGATTGAGTGTTGCGATGCGGGCGTAGGCTTTCACCTCAAGCGGGCGCAGACGATCCTCTTTCAGCAACTGTTTGAACGCGATTGCTGTCGACGGGATGCCACGACTCAAATCGAGAACACGAATCGCTTCCGGGTCCGTCATCATGAAGTCAATGAACTTCGCACCAATCTCGGGATGTTTGCTGCGCTTGGAAACCGCATACATGTGCACGGGACGACCGAACACGCCTGAATTCTTTGCACCTGGCAACGTTAAAAAGTCACCGACGTCCAGCTCACTGCCTTTGCCGGGGAGCGTGCTGCCACGCAGGCGAATCACCGAGTCCCAGGTGTAGTTGCCCGTCCAGTTTCCGGCAACCCAATCGGGCTGCTGCTCGGTCGGTTTTTCAACGCCACCGAGGCTCGCACGAAGTGGCAACGGCGTCGCCACGTGCTCGTCCTGAAAACGCTTATAGATACTGGCCCATTCCTTAAGCGCCGCCGCGCTCATGGCAATCTTGCCGGTCTTGGGGTCGACGTAAGGCGTGCCGTATTTCTGGTAGACGTAAGCATGCGACATCAGAATCATGTCGTAGCCTTCGCCATCAATCAGGTAAGCCTTGGTACCCGCCTTGGCGCGCAGCGCCTTGCCCGCAGCAAACATTTCGTCCCACGTCTTGGGTATCGCAACGCCTGCTTTGTCGAGCGCGCCCTTGTTCCAGAAGAACATGCGTGCAGCGAAGCCAACCGGTACAGCATTCAACTTGCCGTTGATCGTGCCCAGTGCCAGATCATTGTCGGTAAATTCATTCAGCTTCATGACCGACGCTGACTTGCGAAGGTCGTAAAACCCGTCGCCACTTTTCGAGAACGCCGATACCCAGGCCCAGTTCACCTGCATGATGTCCGGCTCGGATTTGCCCGCGATCTGTGTCGTCAACCGTTCCTGATAGCCCTGAAATCCGGTGTACTCAGCCTTGATTTTGACGCCGGGATTTTTCGCTTCAAACAGCTTGATCGCTTTGAGAAAGGCCTCGTGCCGCTCGCCGCCGCCCCACCATGAAAAGCGAAGCTCTTGACCGCTCACCACGGTGCTGCCTAGCGCAAGGGCGATTACACCCATGGCAACCATTGATCTAATAAGTGATGACATCATTTTGCTCTCCGAACCGCGCGATCTAATGGGTTGAATTCAGGTTAACGCCAGTCTCGGCATCAAACAAATGTGAATGTAGTAGTTGCAGTCCGATGCGCGCTTTATCGCCGCGCTTCAACGCCGAAACGAGTGCGGCCTGACTCGCAGGCAAGCGGCTGGTAATCGTCGCATCGCCGACGCGGAAGTAAGCGAAAACTTCGCTGCCCATGTACTCGATGTGACTGATCTCGCAGTCAATCCACAGGACGTCACGCTCGTCACTGGCATTCACCAGAACGTTCTCTGGACGTAAGCCGAGCTTGATCGGCAGTTCCGTTCCGTGAACCGAAAGCTTCGTCTCGGGCAGGCGGCTGGAACCGCCCAACAACGTCACGGTGCGATCACTGCCATTGACCGACAAATGCGCGTCAAGAATGTTCATCTCTGGCGAGCCGATAAAGCTCGCCACAAACGTATTCGCTGGCTGGTTGTAGAGCATTGAGGGCGTGTCGAACTGCTGGATGCGGCCTTCCTTCAACACACAAATACGCTCGCCCATGGTCATCGCCTCGACCTGATCGTGCGTCACGTAGATCACTGTGCAAGGCAGGCCTGCAGCTTTCAACTGCTGATGCAGTTCCGTGATGCGGACACGCATTGACGCGCGCAATTTGGCATCGAGATTCGACAGCGGCTCGTCGAACAAAAACACCTGTGGTTTCTTCACGATCGCACGACCGACCGCTACGCGTTGTGATTGCCCGCCCGACAATTGACGTGGAAAACGATCCAGCAGCGTCTCGATCTCAAGCAGTTTCGCCGCATCTAAAACGCGGGACGCGACTTCGTCTTTCGGCAGCCCTTGAAGCTTCAAACCAAACGCCAGGTTCTCGCGCACTTTCATGTGCGGATAGAGCGCATAGTTTTGAAACACCATCGCTGCGCCACGATCTTTCGGTGGCGCGCGGTTGACGACTTTATCGCCTATCTTCAACTCGCCCGAGGTGATGCTCTCCAGCCCCGCCACCATGCGCAGCAGCGTGCTTTTCGCGCATCCGGACGGCCCGACGAGCACGACGAATTCGCCATCATTGATCTTGAAGTCAATATCGTGAACGGCCTTGAAACCGTTGGGATAAACCTTGGCGATTTTGTTTAGGGTGACGCTTGCCACATTGTTCCTTCTTTAACCTTTGAGACCGGTGCTGGCCACACCGTCTACGAAGTGTTTCTGCGCCGCAAAGAAAACCGCCACTGACGGAAGCAACGCGAGCACAGAGATCGCGATCACGCTGCCCCACTCCACTTCCTCCGTCGCACCGATGCTTATTTTCAAGGCGAGTGAAACCGGATATTTATCAACGCTCGACAGATAAATCAGCGGTCCGATAAAGTCATTCATCGTCCAGATGAACTGGAAAACGATGACCGAAATAATGGCTGGCTTCAAGAGTGGCACGATGATGTACCAGAGCATTTGCAGCGAGTTGCAACCATCCATCTGCGCGGCCTCTTCCATGTCACGTGGAATGCCGCGCAGGAACTGCACCAACATGAACACGAAGAAAGTATCGGTCGCAAAAGCCGACGGCAGAATCAGCGGCGTGTACGAGTCAAGCATGTCGAAATGCTGGAACATGATGTACTGCGGAATGCGCAGTACGATCTGCGGCAGCATCATGGTCGCCACCATGATCGAGAACAAAATCTTCTTGCCCCAGAAATCAAAGCGCGCAAATGCATAAGCCACCAGCACGCATGAAATCACGGTAACGATGATGCGCGGAATAACGATTAAAAACGAATTGAAAAAGTAGCGCGTAAAGGTGTACTCGGTACTCGTTTTCCAGCCCTTGATGTAGGGTGTGAAATCCAATCGCGATGGCCAGAAACCAACCTCGGTGAATATCTCGGCGTTGCTCTTGAACGACGCCCCGATCAGCCAGAACAGCGGGTAGAGCATGATCAGCCCCATCGTGATCAAGAGCGTGTAACGAATAATTGTGTTGAGCCGTTCCTTGCGCACTTCGTAGTGATCGACTGCTCCGACGCCAGTGGCGGATGTGGTGGCGCTCATCAGCTGCGCTCCTTTTCACCGGCGTAGTACACCCAATACTTTGACGAGTAGAAAGCGACCGCGGAGAGCGTTGCGACCAGCGCAAACAACACCCACGACAAAGCTGTGCCATAGCCCAGATTGAAGAGCTTGAAGCTCTGGTCATAAATGTAGAGCGACAGGAGATAGGTTGAATGCAACGGCCCACCTTCGGTCACCATGTAGGGCCCGTTGAATTCCTGAAACGCATGCACCGTTTGCATGATGAGATTGAAGAAGATCACCGGCGTAATCAAAGGCACCGTGATGCGGAAGAACACTGTGGTTTTGCCCGCGCCGTCCATTGCGGCAGCCTCATAGAGCGAAGTCGGAACGTTTTGCAAGGCAGCCAGGAAAATCACCATCGACGAGCCAAACTGCCAGACGTTCAACGTGACAATCGTCCACATCGAATAGTTCTCATCACCGAGCCACATGATGGGCTCCGCGCCCAGCGCGGTCATCGCCTGATTGACGAGGCCGTTCTTCGCGAACACAAAGCGCCACAGGATGCTGACCGCGATGGATCCGCCGAGAATCGACGGCAGATAGAACGCCGAGCGGAAGAAGTTGATGCCCTTAAGCTTGAAGTTCAGCACTTGGGCGACCATCAATGCAGCGGCCAGTCGCAGCGGCACGGTCAGCGCGACAAACATCAGGGTAACGCCCAGCGACTTCGGAAACAGCTTGTCCGTCGTCATCATCTCGCGGTAGTTTTCGAGACCGATATATTTCGGCGGCTCGATCAGGTCGAATTGAGTGAAACTCAGCGCGAACGACATCGCGAACGGAAAAAGCTTGAACAGCGCGACGCCGATGACGAAGGGAAGGCAATAAAGCAGCCCCAGCCGCTTGTTTTCATACATGGCACTGCTCGCTACACATGGAACAGGAACAGGCCAACGCGACCTTCACGACCAAAGCGATCAGACGGCTGATCGAGACACTGTACGGCACGTTTCCTCCTGATAACTTCACTGGATCGTGCTTCTTGACCGGCCCGATGGAAAGAACTATATCATAGTTGTACTACGTCTGACATCTTAAAGTCCTGTCTCCGTCAGCGACTCAACAGAATTGCACGAAATGAACCTCAAACGCCGCCACACACTCCGTCTTGGAGCCGTCGCTCCACTGCTGACCCACACAATTATGCTCAATGGTTGCGCCTCTGCTCCTGCTGCCATGAAGGCTACCAGCGCGGTTGTCGATGTCACTTACAGCGGCGCGCCCGGCGCAGTTGTGGACGGGGTAGCGCGTTACCAGACCATTCAGCAGGCGCTTGACGCCGCCCCTGACAACTCAAGCTCGCCATGGCGAATCGCGCTACGCGCAGGCCGCCACTACGAAAAGCTCTACGTCAGGAAACCCAACATCCACCTCATCGGCGACAGCCGCAACGCGTCCAGCATCACCTACGACGCCTACGCCGGGCAAGCCAAACCCACCGCCTACGGGACTGGTAACTGGACAACGGCCGGTTGCGCCTCGCTCACCGTCACCGCGCCTGGCTTTTCCGCTGAAAACATGACCATCGAGAATGGCTACGACTATCTGACCAACGACGGTAAACTGGCGACCGACCGGACGCGCACCAACGACCCGCAAGCGGTTGCGCTGATGCTGACGCACGGCTCCGATCGCGCATGCTTCAAAAACGTCACCATCACGGGGCATCAGGACACTCTCTTTGTTGACGCTGGTCGAAGCTACTTTCGCGATTGCGCCATCAGCGGTGGCGTCGACTTTATTTTTGGCGCGGGGCAAACGGTATTTGAAGCGTGCGATATCGTGAGCCGTCCGCGCACCAAGGCTAACGTCAACCCCTTCGGCTACGTAACCGCGCCGAGCACGCAAATCAGCGAACGCTATGGCCTCGTTTTTCTGCGTTGTAAGTTGCTTAGAGAAAGCGCCAGCGTCCCGGCGAATTCAACAGCCCTCGGCCGTCCGTGGCATCCCGCGGTCAATCGACCCGACGGCCGTTACGCCGACCCCGACGCCATCGGCAGTAGCGTATTCATCGAATGTTTTATGGATGATCACATCACCAGCGACGGCTGGTTCTCGATGACAGGCCAGCAGAAAAGCGGCCCGGATCGAACCGTGTTTTACCCGCAGGATTCACGTTTCTTTGAATACAAAAGCGTGGGGCCGGGTGTGAAGGTCAATGCGAAGCGACGGCAGCTTACGGACGCGCAAGCAGCCGACTATGCGGCGACGAAGGTGCTGCGCGGTTGGCAACCGTGACAGTGGTACGAAACTGCCGAACTTCCGCTGAGACGCGATTTCGATACGATTTCCTGCAGTCTTCTAGGCGCTGTCGTCACAAGATATGTAAAAATTCAAGGAACCGATTTTTAGTGGTTCCACCGTGCAAGAAGCCTACCGCCGCCACGACCTCAAAGACGCTACATGGGCGTTACTTGAGCCTCATCTACCGGGACGTAC
>JANXUB010000136.1 GCA_025352105.1 Burkholderiales bacterium
AACGACGGACACAGTTAGCAACGCGGTCGCGGTGAATGCGGTGCCGCTGTGCAGTTCAACCAGCCCATTGAGCAGACACAGCGTGCTGAGGGTGGCCAGCGCGAGTCCGCCCCAGTCCAGCGGCGCGCCGTTACGATTGGCTGCAGCGCCGCCGGGTGCGGTGATCGGCACGAATTTGTATGCCAGCCAGATCGACACCAGACAAAACGGCACCACCATAAAAAAGATGGAGCGCCAACCCCATAAATCGACCAGCACGCCGCCGATGCTTGGCCCAATGGCTGGCGCCAGCACAACGCCCATCCCGAAGAAACCGCTCGCCCGCCCCTGCTCCGTCGGCTCAAATGCGCGCAAAATAATGATCGCCGGAATCGGCTGTACGACACCTGCCGCCAACCCTTCCATCACGCGGGCGGCGAGCACCAGACCGTATTGATTGGAAAGCCCGCCGGAGACCCCGCCGATCAGCAGCATCCACATACAGCCAAGATACGTCGCACGATAACCGTAGCGTGCCAGGAGCCACGGCGTGGTCAGCATCGACACGGTCATCGCCACCATGAAGCCCGAACTCACCCATTGCGCGCGCTCCTGCCCGAGCGTGAAGTGGTGGCTCATGTCCGGGATCGCGACGTTGACAATCGTCGACGACATGATCGATGCCATCGTACCCACCATCACCGCCAGCAGCAAATACCAGCGGTGCCTGGCCCCGTAGCGCGCCTGAAGCGCGGCAAGCGTGCCGGAGGGTTCTGTGGTGCTGGGCTCAGACATTAAAACGAGTTTACTCGCGGTAGCTGACGCGAGGCTTTTGTGGGAGCGGTTCCACCGCGAATGACATTCAGCGGTGGGCGAAATTCGCGATGAAATCGCTCCCACAGAACCTAATCACCCACCCCGCCTAAAATTGCGGTTTCGCTGTACCCCGGATATCGCCGCTCATGATTCCAGAACTCGGTCACTTCGCGCTCGTGCTTGCGTTTTTTGTGTCGCTTGCAAGCGCAGGCGTCGCTGCCACCGCCAATTTGCGACGTGGTGTCGCGATGGCGGAATTCACGCGCAGCGCCACGCTCGCCCTCTTTGGCCTCGTGTTATTCGCGTTCATCTGCCTGATGATTTCGTTCACGCAGGGTGATTTCAGCGTGGTCAACGTGGCGACCAATTCGAACTCGTTGTTGCCGATGCAATATCGCGTGTCCGCGACATGGGGATCACACGAAGGTTCGATGCTGTTGTGGGTGTTGATGTTGACCGGGTGGAGCGCGGCGGTTGCGGTCTTTTCGAAGCAATTGCCGGATGTGTTGATCACGCGCGTGCTGATTGTTTTGGCGGCGATCACGGCCGTGTTTCTGGCGTTCACGCTGCTCACCTCGAACCCGTTCGAAAGGTTGATTCCCGCTGCGCCCGAAGGTCGCGACCTGAACCCGCTCTTGCAAGATCCCGGCATGATTTTTCATCCGCCGCTGCTGTACATGGGCTACGTTGGCATGTCAGTCGTGTTTGCGTTTGCCATCGCCGCGCTGTGGGGCGGGCGACTAGATTCGACGTGGGCGCGCTGGAGCCGCCCGTGGACGATTGCGGCGTGGATTTTTCTCACCTGCGGCATCGCGCTCGGCAGTTTCTGGGCGTACTACGAATTGGGCTGGGGCGGATGGTGGTTCTGGGATCCGGTGGAGAACGCGTCGTTCATGCCGTGGCTCGTGGGCACGGCGCTGATTCACTCGCTGGCCGTGACTGAGAAGCGCGGTGCGTTCAAGGCGTGGACCGTGTTGCTCGCGATCTCTGCGTTTTCGTTGTCGCTGCTCGGGACTTTCCTTGTGCGCTCAGGCGTGTTGACCAGCGTGCATGCGTTCGCGACCGATCCGAAGCGCGGTGTGTTTATTCTCGCGTTTCTCGTTGTCATCATTGGTGGTTCGTTGACGCTCTACGCGTTTCGCGCGCCGAAAGTCAACGACGGCGGGCGCTTTGGATTGCTCTCGCGCGAATCGTTTTTGCTAGGTAACAATTTGCTGCTGGTGGTGGCTGCGGGTGCGGTGTTGCTCGGCACACTTTATCCTTTGTTCGCCGATGCATTTGGCCTTGGCAAGGTATCGGTTGGCCCGCCGTATTTCGAGATCGTGTTTGTGCCGTTGATGTTGCCGCTTGTGGCTTTGATGGGCGTTGGGCCGCTCGCACGATGGAAGGACGATGAGGGAAAACTGGTGCTTCATCGCATGCTCGTTCACGCGATTGTTGCGCTCGTCGCGTTTGTGCTTTGCGCCACTTTGGCGCCGCGATTTTCACCGTTGGCCTGCGTGGGTTTTGCGTTCGCGGCGTGGCTGGCTTGCGGCATTGTCAACGGCTATCGGGATCGCCTGCGTCATGCATCCGGTATGGCAAGCACGACAGCAAAGTGGAAGCAAATTCCCATCGCATATCACGGCATGCAAATGGCGCATCTGGGTGTGGTCGCGTTCATTTTGGGCGTGACGGCGGTAAAGGCGTTTGAGCAGGAATATGACGTGGCCCTAGCGGTCGGTGCATCGAAACCCATCGCGGGGGTTGAGGTCAAATTTCTAGGTGTGACGGACGTGACGGGACCGAACTACATCGCGAAGCGCGGCAGCTTTGAGTTGATCAAGGACGGCGCGGTGCTGCAAACGATGAACCCGGAGCGGCGCTCGTACGCATCGCAGCGCGCCACCCCCATGACCGAAGCGGCGATTGATCGAAGTCTCGCACGCGATTTATATGTGTCACTGGGTGATGAAGTGGGCAATGGTCAGTGGACGGTGCGGGTGCATTACAAGCCGCTGGTGAACTGGATCTGGCTCGGCTGCGTGATCATGGCGCTCGGTGGGTTGCTAGGCGCGCTTGATCCACGATATCGTAGGGTGCGGAGAACGGCTAGCGTTGCTTCCTCGGCCACGGCGAACGTTCGATGAGTTCGCGGCTCTTGCCGTTGTCGATACGCGCGGGTCTGCCCCCTCTCCCCTCGCGGGAGAGGGTTGGGGTGAGGGGGCGCATGGAGTCCAGCGTCCGCTTGCATCTCAGCTCATCGAACCAACCCCTCACCCTAGCCCTCTCCCGCAAGGGGAGAGGGAACTGGACAGAGCGCGTCATCACCTTCATGGCGTCTGCCATGCTTGGCATCTCGCTTGCACACGCCCAACCCAGCCCCGACCCCGCGCTCGAAGCCCGCGTCAAAGCGCTCTCCTCCGAACTCCGCTGTCTGGTTTGCCAAAACCAGACCGTTGAGGACAGCACGTCCCCGGTTGCGCGCGACATGAAAGATCAGGTTCGCGCGCAGCTGGCTGCGGGCAAGAGCGAGGCCGAGGTCAAGACCTACATGACGGATCGGTTTGGCGATTTTGTGCTGTACAACCCGCCGTTCAAGGCAACCACCGTGGTGCTCTGGGCGGGACCATTTGTGGCGCTTTTGTTGGCCGGATTTTTGCTGATTCGCCGATTGCGAAAGACCTCAACCGCGCCTGCCGCAGCCGCGCTGAGCGACGCGGATCGTGAACGGGCGCAGGCGATGTTGAACACCAAAGACGTATCGAATTAATGAATCCTTCACTTGTCTTTGTTGCGCTCCTCATCCTCATCACCGCCCTTGTGCTGTGGCTTGTGTTGCGCCCCCTCCTCAAACGCCGCGTCGAGGCGAAAACAGCGGCCGTTGACACCAACGTTCAGGCGCTGCGCATTGAGCTCACCGAGGCGCGGCGCGACCGAAAACTGGGGCTGCTATCGGAGGCTGGGCTGGTTGAGGCGGAGCGTGAACTTGAGGCACGCGTGTTGTCGGAATCCGCCGGCTCAGTCGCGTCAGTCCTAAGCGCTCCACGTTATAAAAACACCGCCATCGCATTAGGCGTTTTGCTACCCACGCTGGCAGTGCTTGGGTACGCTGCCGTCGGTATGCCCATCGCGGTGGTGCCGGAAGTCGTGCGCCCGCCGCAAGCAGCCGCCGCGCAGGATCAGCAGATGGCCGAATTGTTTAAACTGGCCGAGGAGCGCCTCGCCAAAGAGCCAAACGACGCCAAGGGCTGGATTTTGCTGGCGCGCGCAAAAGCGTCCGTTGGCATGTTCGACGGGGCGATGCACGATTATGAAAAGGCCGTCGCGCTGACGCCGAACGACAGTGAGCTGTGGTCTGATTTCGCCGATGCGGCAGCGGGCAAATCGCAGGGCAAAATGGACGGCAAGCCGCTCGAGTACATCAACAAAGCGCTCGCGCTTGATGGCAAAAACGCAAAGGCGCTGTTGTTGCGCGGCACCTACGAAATGCAGAAGAACGACTTCGCCTCGGCCGAAAAATCGTTCACATTAGCGAAGTCGCAGGTCGACCCCAAATCCGGCTTTGCACAGATCGCAGACAACGCGTTGGCGGACATAAAAACGCGTCAGGGCGGCGTGGCTGCGGGCCCCGAAAAGCGCATGGAGACCAGCGCCATCGCCGAGCCCGCCAGCGCGTCGGACGTTGTGCTCGCCAGCGTGCAGTTGCAACTCGGCGCGGAGGCGCGAAAGGCGCTGTCGGCGAATGCAGGCGCGGCGGTTTTTGTGATCGTTCGCACGTTGGGCGTTGACCGCGGCCCGCCGCTTGCCGCACGAAAAATCCCCGCCGCCGATGTCGACAAACCGATTCTGTTGACCGCAGCCGACGCCATGATCGGTGGCGCAGGACTCAAGTCCGGCACCGAGGTTTCGGTGCAGGCGCGGCTGTCGCTGACCGGGCAACCCATCGCGCAGAACGGCGATTGGCAAAGTGCAAAAACGAGCCTGAAATTGCCTGCAAAATCGGCAGCGCTGACGATTGATCAGCCTGTGACTCAGTAGTTTTGTGCGGCAGCTTTTTAGGTGAAACGCTTATTTAACGTGGGCTTGATCAAATAAAGTCTGAAAGTCGACTTGGACGATATTTCGCCGGTAGGCCCTAAAGATAGGGGCTTTCAGCCAAAAGCTGATTAATCGTTCTTCGCTCCATCAGGCTCTGCGGCAAACGTCACCACATGATCCACTTCGGCGCGAATACCAATCCAATCGCCCAGCATGTGATCGTGATGACTTGGCACATGAGCGAGAACGATTTCGCCGGTTTTCAGGCGCAGCGTGTACAAAAATTCGTTTCCGCGAAATGCCTTGCGAACGATCTCGGCAAGCACGGGCGAGGCGTCATCATGCACGATGTCATCGGCGCGCAGCAGCACGTCGACCTCGCCCACCGACAAGCCCGCCAGCACCGCCGGGCTCACGTCATGCAACTCGCCCAGCGGCGTCACCACATGCTTGTGTGCGCCCGCGCCATCCTTGTCATCCGCGTGCAATTCAACGCGCGCCTTGGCGAACACGCCGTGCCCGATGAAGTCGGCAACGAATCGCGTCGCGGGGCGGTGGTACAGGCTATAGGCGTCGGCCCATTGATGCAGCGCGCCGTGGTGCATCACGCCGATGCTGTCACCGATGGCAAACGCCTCAAGCTGATCGTGAGTGACGAGCAGCGCCGTGGCACCCGCCGCTTTCAGAATACCGCGCACCTCGTGCGCAAGTCGCTCGCGCAGATCAACGTCTAAGTTGGAAAAAGGCTCGTCGAGCAACAAGAGTTTCGGTCGCGGTGCCAGCGCGCGCGCGAGCGCTACGCGTTGTTGCTGACCGCCTGAGAGCTCGTGCGGCATGCGGCGGCGTGCGTCTCCGAGCCCCACCAGTTCAAGCACCTCGGCGACACGAGCGCGGCGCTCTGTCGTCGGCTGATCCCAAATACCAAACGCCACATTGCGCCCCACGTCGAGATGCGGAAATAGCGCGTAGTCCTGAAAAACCATGCCGATACGCCGCGCTTCCGGTGCGGTATTTCGCCCCACCGCGCTCACGATTTCGCCCCCCAGCGTGATGCTGCCCCCGCTCACGGGCTCAAGCCCCGCGACGGCGCGCAACAAAGTCGTTTTGCCGCAGCCGGACGGGCCGATGAGTACGCCAATTTCGCCCACCGTGAGGCCGAACGACACGTCGTTGACCGCAGGTGTGTCGCGACCCGGATACTGAACGCACAGGTGCTGAAGATCTAGAAACATGCCGAGGATTCTAGATGCTTACAATTCTCATTTGCGGCAGCCGCAACGCCCCTGCCGCGCGTTGCCTGTCATTCACTTCACTCCCTCGCTGCATGCGCCTCTCCACGCTCCCCCTGCTTCTGATCGCCACGATCGTGCTGTTGCCTGTGCTCGCGGTGCTTTCGACCGTGGTGCAGTGGAACCCGGAAAGCGCACAAATTTTGCGCGAGATGGCGGCGACCGTGCTGCCACAGTACGCTGCGACGTCGATTGCGCTGTGCGTCATGGTGGGGCTGGGTGTCGCTCTGCTCGGCTCGGCGACGGCGTGCGCGGTCACGCTATTTGACTTTCCGGGTCGCAAAACATTTGAATGGGCGCTGCTGCTGCCACTGGCGATGCCGGCCTATGTGGTGGCCTATGCCTACACCGATTTTTTGCAATACAGCGGCCCTGCACAGACCGCGCTGCGCACGGCGACCGGCGGACAGGGCCACATGCTGCCCGAGGTGAGAAGCCTCGGCGCGGCGGTGCTGGTGTTTGTTCTGACGCTGTACCCGTATGTGTATCTTCTGGCGCGCTCAGCGCTGGCTGAGCGGGCGTCGCACCTGATGGAGGCCGCGCGCATGCTGGGGGCACCGCTCGGACGACGCATTCGCGCGGTGGCCTTGCCGCTCGCGCGACCGGCCATCGCGGCGGGCGTCGCGCTCGCGCTGATGGAAACGCTGGCGGATTTCGGGGTGTCGAGCTACTTCGGCATTCAGACGTTCACAGCGGGCATTTACAAGGCGTGGCTATCGATGGACAACCGCATCGCTGCGGCGCAGCTGGCGGTGCTCCTGCTCATCGTTGTAGCGGGGCTGTTGACGATTGAACGGCGCGCGCAAAGGCAGCTCAGATTTTCTGCAAACAAAGGCGCGCGTGCCAACAGCAATGAAGCTCGCCGCGTGGTGCTTACCGGGGTTCGGCGCTTTCAGGCGCAGCTTATTTGCGGGCTGCCCGTGTTGCTGGGATTTGTGCTCCCGGTCGTTTTCATGTTGCGGCCGCTCGCGATTGGCTGGCAATCAAGCGATGCGCCGCTGCCGTGGGCAAGCTTTCTGATGTGGGCGTGGCATAGCCTGAAGCTCGGCGCGATCGCGGCGATCCTCACCGTCGGGCTCGCCCTGGCGTTAGCTTTTGCCGCGCGCAGCGCGCCTTCGCGTGCGACGCATGCGGTGCTCAACATCGCCGGGCTCGGATACGCGATTCCCGGCGCGGTCATCGTCGTTGGGCTCTTGATCCCGGTCGGCTGGCTGCAAAACGCACGACCCGATTGGGGCGTGGGTTACTTTTTGACCGCAACCATCGCGGGCGTGCTCTGGGCGTATCTGGTGCGTTTTTGTGCAGTGGCGTTGCAGTCGGTGCAGAGCGGCTACAGCCGTATTCCCCGGAGCATGGATGAAACCGCGCAAACGCTGAGCGTAACCGGATTGAGGTTGTTCGCGCGCGTGCACTGGCCGCTGTTGAGGCGATCAACGCTGGTGGCGGCGCTTCTGGTGTTTGTCGACGTAATGAAAGAGCTACCTGGCACACTGGTGCTGCGCCCGTTCAATCACGACACCCTGGCCGTGATGGCGTATCAGCTCGCCCGCGACGAGCGACTGGGCGAAGCCGCACTGCCTTGCCTGGCACTGGTCGCAGCGGGCCTCATTCCGGTGTTTTTGCTCAGTCGGTCGCTAGGGAGACGCTGAACAAATCGCCACGCACATCGCATCCCTGTTTTGGGCGAACTACTTCGTCGAAAATACTCGCAATAGCTCGCTATTGCTGCGTTTTTCGCCTCGTATTTCATCCCAAAACAAGGCGCGCTGCGACGTGTCGCTTTATTCAGCGTCTCCCTAGGCGAAAGTAGGCGCTAACAGCGGCTAACCCCGGAGCTATTTGTAGCCCACGCGATCAAGCATTTGCTGAACCTTCACCTGATTCATGCCAATTACGGAAACCGGAATCGTCTCGCTCTTGAAACTGGCACCGCCGGTCATGGTTTGCAGCGCGGGGTTGTTGAACTTGACGGTCTTCACAACAGGCCATTCGTTGTTGCCGTTGGCAAAATAATTCTGCGCCTCGGCACTCGCCAGATATTCCAAAAATTTCACCGCATTGGCGGTGTTTTTGGCGTGCTTCGCCATGCCACCGCCGGCGATGTTTACGTGGGTGCCCCAGCTGTTCTGATTCGGAAACACAATGCCGACTTTTTCGATAGCGGCCTGATCTTCGGGGTTGCTTGAACGCAGCATGCGCGCAATGTAGTACGTGTTGCTGATGGCCACACCGCATTCTCCGGAGGCGACCGCCTTGATTTGATCGGAGTCGCCGCCCTTGGGTGCGCGCGCCATGTTGGCCACCATCCCGGCGAGCCACGTTTCAGCCGCCTTGTCGCCCAGATGTTCGGTGACCGCGCCAAACAGGCTCAGGTTGTACGGGTGCGAGCCGGAGCGCGTACACAGCTGGCCCTTGTTTTTGGCGTCGCCCAGCTCCTCGTAGGTGTCCACGTCGTCGCGCTTGATGCGCAGCTTGTTGTAAACGACCACCCGAGCACGGGTGCTGAAACCAAACCACGGCGTGCCATCGGATCCCGCCTTCGCGCGCAGTTGCTCGGGGATTGCCGCGTCGAGCACAGGCGATTTGACCGGCGCGAACAGGCCATCGGTTTCCGCCCGCCACAATCGAGCAGCATCGACCAACAGGATCACGTCAGCTGGCGAGGCCGAACCCTCCGCCTTGAGCCGCTGAAGGATGCCTGCGTCGTCAGAGTCAACGCGATTGATTTTGACGCCAGTGGCCTTGGTGAACCCGCTGTAGAGCAAATCATCACCGGGATAGTGGCGCGCCGAATAAATATTGACGACCTGATCCTGGGCGAAACTCGCCTGGATTGGGGCCAGCGCGGCGACGGCGAGCGCGAGTGTGCTGAGGAGGTGTGAGCGGTTCATTGTCATAAAAAAGCTGACTTTCATCGGGAAGGATTGCGCGATGCGCCGCCTAAAAACGGCGAAACAGCGCATTACAAAGCAACATTCTATAACAACAACGCGAACGATTCGTATTTAGCATTCAGCGAACGTCTAGAAATCTCCCGGATCAAAGTCCTTCGTCGTGTCGACGCGAATGATTTTGAAGGCAACTCACGATTAGCAGCTTTTTCCTCAAACCTATTCTGCACGTGGGCTGAACTAAAAAAACACCGGAAGTCGACTAATGCCACTATTTAGCTTTTGCCCATTTCCAGTGGACGTTTTAGCAAAAGCTGTACCTGCAAACGCACCAATTCAAGGCCAAATATGGGAACGCCCTCAAGTAGTGCAAACCAACCGTGTGGCGTCATTGCACCAAAAAAGCGCAAACACAGGCATCCCAAGCATTCCAGTCCGCGAAGACCTACGAAGACGACTGCCGTGAAGCTTTTCGAACGACCGCGTACGCCTGTCAGCGTTCAGGACTACCATTACTGTCGCCGCGCCTGCTTGATGGCATGTTTTCTGCATCTTGCGGTGCATCCAGCGACTAAATCGATGATTTGGTCATTGACGAATTTGCCGATACACCGACCTTAACCCATTACCCACCCCCACCTTTCAGCACCAGGAGACACTGCATGGCCACAGGCGCCGACGTACTCAAAAAAATTAAAGACGAAGAGATCAAATTCGTTGACCTCCGCTTCACCGATTTCCGCGGTAAAGAGCAGCACGTTCAAGTGCCGGAAGATCATTTCGATGCGGCCAAATTCACCGAAGGCCACGCCTTCGACGGATCAAGCATCGCGGGCTGGAAAGGCATCGAAGCCTCCGACATGTTGTTGATGCCGGATCCGAATACAGCCGTAATCGATCCGTTCATCGAAGAGACAACGCTCAACATCACCTGCGACGTGATCGAGCCGTCCACCGGCAAGGGCTACGACCGCGATCCACGCTCGCTCGCCTGGCGCGCTGAGGCGTACCTCAAAGCGAGCGGCATCGGCGATGTGGCCTATTTCGGCCCCGAGCCTGAATTCTTCATTTTTGACTCGGTTGAGTGGAAAACGGACATGTCCGGTTCGTACTCGAAGATTTATTCCGAGGAAGCCGCGTGGGAATCCGACGCCAAGCATGAAGGCGGCAACAAGGGCCATCGCCCAACGGTTAAAGGCGGCTACTTCCCGGTGCCACCGGTCGACCAGTTGCAAGACATCCGCAACGCGATGGTGCTCGCCGCCAAAGAAATGGGCGTTCCGGTAGAAGTGTTCCACCATGAAGTAGCCAACGCTGGTCAGTGCGAAATCGGCACCCGTTTCAGCTCGCTCGTACAGCGCGCTGACTGGACGCAGCTCCTGAAATACGCTGTGTGGAACACCGCTGCGCTGTACGGCAAAACGGCGACCTTCATGCCGAAGCCTATCGTTGGCGACAACGGTTCCGGCATGCACGTTCACCAGTCGATCTGGAAAGACGGCAAAAACCTGTTCGCAGGAAATGGCTATGCGGGCCTGTCGGAAATGGCGCTCTACTACATCGGCGGCATCATCAAGCATGCACGCGCGCTGAACGCCATTACCAACCCCGGCACCAACAGCTACAAGCGTCTGGTTCCACACTTCGAAGCCCCGGTCAAGCTCGCTTACTCGGCGCGTAACCGCTCCGCTTCGATCCGTATTCCGTACGTGCAGTCCGACAAGGCCCGCCGTATCGAAGTCCGTTTCCCGGATCCGTTGGCGAACAGCTATCTCGCCTTCTCGGCCATGCTGATGGCCGGTATGGACGGCATCCAGAACAAGATCCATCCGGGCGAGCCGTCTGACAAAAACCTCTACGACCTGTCGCCTGAGGAAGATGCCAAGATCCCGACCGTGTGCTCGTCACTCGATCAGGCGCTGGAATATCTGGACAAGGATCGCGAGTTCTTAACCCGTGGCGGCGTGTTCAGCGACGACATGATCGACGCCTACATCGCACTCAAAATGGAAGAAGTCACACGTTTCCGCGCCACGACCCATCCGATTGAGTTCGACATGTACTACAGCCTGTAAAAAGGCCGAATCGTCCGGCGCTGAAACCTTTCGGCGCGAGATGACTCATAAAAAGGCAGCTTCGGCTGCCTTTTTTACTTTTGTATTGCTGTAACTCTCTGTTTTGAATACACTTTATTCATGAAGTCCACAGTTTCAATCGCTCTCGCGTCGCTGACGCTTGTGTTCGCCGCCGCCGCGCAGGGTGAAATTTACAAATATGTCGACCCGGCAACGGGAGCGGTGGAGTACACCAATCAGCCGAAGCGCGGTGCCGTACGCATGAGCACTGGCGACACGCTTTCCGAAATTGGCACCGGCAATAAAGCGGCAAAAACCAAGAATGGGGCCGCGACGACCGGCACCGCCTCAGTCAACGGCCGCACTGTTAACGCCAGCACCAACGCAAGCGCTGGCACGGCGATGGCCTCGGTCGACGCAGGTACGCAGAAAACCCGTGACGGTACGCGTCGTCAGGTGCTCGTAGATGAGCTCGCATCCGAAGAAAAGCTGCTGAACGAAGCACGCAGCAGCTTCAATGAAGGCAAGCCCTTGCCAATGGCGGACGAAGGCGTTGGCTCGCCAAAGTACATCGACCGCGTGAAGCAGCTCGAAAAAACTTTGCGCGTTCATGGCCGCAACGTCGTCGCGCTCAAGCAGGAATTGGCGAACCTCAAGCTGTAGCGGCATACGCTTTAGGGAGCTATCCGAGTCGAAGCTCGCCCGCTCTGCGCAGCGATGAATCCCTGTCGTGGCACCGACTTGCCCTCGTCATCAAACGTGACGCGTGCGGCCCGCTTCTTGCTAAAACTGGTGCATGCTAGAAACCGGCGGCCTCGAACTCATATCAACAGCGGTGCTGTTGCTTGGGCGCGACCATCGCATCAGTTACGCCAATCCCGCCGCAGAAAATCTCTTTGCGCAATCCAAGCGTCAACTCATCGGCGCACGTCTGGCCGAGCTGATTCGCGACAGCGAACGACTCAGCCTCGCGCTTGATCTCGCGCTCACTTATCGCGCCAGCTACACCGAGCAGGAGCTTGAGCTTCACCTTGCCGGAAAAAACACCAGCCACTCAAAGTTGCTCGTCAACTGCACCGCCACTTTTCTCGAAACCGAGCAGGACGATGACGCCCGTCTGGTCGTCGAATTTCGCCACATCGATCAACAATTAAAAATCGCGCGCGAAGCAAAAATCGCCGAGCAAAATCAGGCCAACCGCGAGCTGGTCAGAAACCTCGCACATGAGATCAAAAACCCACTCGGCGGCCTGCGCGGCGCAGCACAACTGCTTGAGGGTGAACTCTCCTCACCGCAGTTAATCGAGTACACGCAAGTCATCATCTCTGAGGCCGACCGCCTGCAAAATCTGGTCAATCGCCTGTTGATGCCGCACAAGCTGCCGCAGTATGTGCGCACCGATATTCATCACTTGCTGGATCGTGTTTTGCAACTGCTGCGAAACGAATTCGGCTCAACACACACGCTGGACGCAGACTTTGACGTGAGCCTGCCCGAGGTCCAATGTGACGGTGAACAGATCACGCAAGTGCTGTTGAACATCGCACGCAACGCTTGCCAGTCGACAGACTCCGTGACCTCGCCGCGCGTTACTTTACGCTCGCGTGTCGCCCGTCAGGTGGTGCTATCGCGCCGCCGTTATCGCATGGCGCTGGAGATTGGCGTGGTCGACAACGGCCCCGGCATTCCGGCGGACATTCGTGATCGCATTTTTTACCCCCTTTTCACCACACGCAATGACGGCACGGGCTCCGGCCTTGGGCTGTCAATCGCACAAACGTTCGTCGCGCAACACTACGGCGCGATTGAAGTCGATAGCGAGCCGGGACACACCGAGTTCCGGGTCATTCTGCCGTTCGATCACCCGACCGACGCAGACGCAACAGAGAGAAAATTAGTATGAAAAACGTCTGGATTGTGGACGATGACCGCTCCATCCGCTGGGTTCTCGAAAAAGCGCTCACCCGCGAAGGCATTCCGTATCGCAGCTTTGACAATGCACGTGATGTGCAGGACGCCATCGAGAGCGAAACCCCGTCCGTGCTGGTCAGCGATGTGCGCATGCCGGGCGAATCCGGCCTGTCGTTGCTGAAGAAAATCAAGGCCGCGCACCCGCAGGTTCCGGTGATTGTGATGACGGCGTTCTCTGATCTCGACACCGCTGTGCAGGCATTTCAGGGGGGTGCATTTGAGTACCTGCCGAAGCCGTTTGACGTGGAGCAGGCGCTGGCACTTATTCGTCGTGCTGCTGCCGTTGCCGAGCCGGTTCAGGCGTCCGAAGCTCCGGCTGCGGGCGAGCGCGAAATGCTCGGCAAGGCTGCTGCGATGCAGGACGTATTCCGCGCCATTGGGCGGCTTTCGCAATCACATGTCACGGTTCTCATCACTGGCGAATCCGGCACCGGAAAAGAACTCGTCGCCCGCGCATTGCACGAACACAGTCCGCGCAAAGGCAAGCCTTTCATCGCGATCAATACGGCCGCAATTCCGAAAGATTTGCTGGAGTCCGAACTCTTCGGTCATGAACGCGGATCGTTCACCGGCGCGGCGTCAACGCGACAAGGCCGCTTCCAGCAAGCAGAAGGCGGCACGCTCTTTCTCGATGAGATTGGCGACATGCCGTCCGACCTTCAGGTGCGCTTGTTGCGCGTGTTGCAAGACGGTGAGTACTACCGCGTCGGTGGTCAGGCTCCGATGAAATCGAACGTGCGCATCATCGCTGCCACTCATCAAAATCTCGACGAGCGCGTACGCCTCGGCATGTTCCGCGAGGACTTGTTGCATCGATTGAACGTCGTGCGTTTGCGTCTGCCGCCACTGCGCGAACGTCGCGATGACGTGCCACTTTTAATGAAACACTTTTTGACGAAGAGTGCCCAAACCCTAAGCGGCGATGTGAAGACGCTGACCCCAGCCGCGATGCTGGTACTGCAAAACTTCGCATTCCCCGGCAACGTACGGCAGCTGGAGAACGTCTGCCACTGGATCACTGTGATGGCCCCGGGCTCGTCCGTGGATGTCGAGGATTTGCCGCCTGAAGTGCGTGTTGCAGCGCCTTCGGGAAGTGCCGCCGCCATTGCCAGCTCGGCCGAATCCGCGAACGTAGCGGCACAGGCTTACGCGGTGCCGATCGCGCCCCCCCTACCCACTCACGCTGCGCCTGCAAGCGCCACCTCGCCCGCGATCACTCATCCCGCGAGCGGCGTCCCCGTGAGCGTACAGAACAACGGCAACGGCGCAACGCACGGCGACTGGCAGCATGCGCTGTCGAGCGCGCTGGCCTCAGCGATTCAGCACGGCGAACAAGCGCCCGGTGAACGTCTGACTCGCGAATTCGAGGCGACAATGATTCGCTCCGCACTCACTCAAACCAAAGGTCGCAGGATCGAGGCGAGCGAATGGTTAGGCTGGGGGCGCAACACCCTCACCCGAAAAATTCACGAATTGGGGATGGACGGCGAGGTTTAGTTCGCCGCAAACAACCGTCGCTGACGTTTAACGGTTGTGTGAACCGAACGGAACGATGGGCGGTGTCGAGTGATCAATGACATGGCACTCGACCTCGCGCAACAGGCGTTGCGCCGCGAGGAATGCCTTCGTGCCAGTCGGTTTGAACATTCGGTTGGCCTTGCCGACAGCCTGGCCGACCCGCGAATACGCGGCGTTAGCGCCGACAACTACCGCGAGTTCGGGTCGATTGAGGAATACACGGCCATTCACGAGAACCACCATCGCCGGGTTTTGCGAAGCGGCCCGCGCAGCGTTGATGGTTCTACCCACTTCGAGCAAGCGATGCTCGCGGGTGAATACACCACTAAGCGACAAGTCAAGCAAGTCAAACCAGCGACGATTGACGAGCGTGGCGAGCGCTGTGTCCGAAGCTGGAAATTCGCAGAGTACGTTCCATCCGGCCTGCCAGAAAAATTGCGCCGCCAGTCCGACGCCCAACATATGTGGCTCGCCCGGCTGGGTAGCGAGCAGCACCGAACGCGCGTCTTCGGTGGAGGCAGCCCTGGCGCGAAACGCACCGCCGAGATGGCGCGTAAGCGCTTGCAAACGGCAGACGCCGCCCGTCACCTCTATTTCGGAGCATGCTTCTTCGGACCACAACTTTCCCATGTGACGAGCGGCGGGCTCAAAGAGATCAAGACAAATTGACTCCGCAGACAAGCCCTGCGCGAGCAACGAATCAACAAAGCGCATGGCAATCTCCGGGTCGCTTTGCATGCATCGCAATGCCAGTTCGCTCACCAGGTCGAGCGTCTCCAGCGCGGGAATGCTGATCTCGTGATCACCAGAAATCGGGGATCCGCGAAGCCGCGACAAGTCGACCCATACCGCTGGAAACAGCGTATCTCGTGCGTACAGTCGCTCCAGCAGGTTCGACGGCGCGGATACTGAATTACTGATGCGTGCCCAATCTAATTGTTCAGGCGAATCGCTAGCGCTTTCATCATTGCCTTGATGATCCATCTGCGCCTCGCTATAGGCCAGCCGCATCTCCCAGTCGCCGAACAGTCGCACGGGAATGCTGTGTCGGCCCAGAAGTCGCACATCGCAGTGTCGCGGATCGCTTTGAATCGCCTGCCAAAGCTTGTCTACCGCCATCGCCGGACCCTCAATCCACTGAAAAAATTGACCGTTGTCGTACACGAGCATTCCGGTGATCGACAGGCTCCGGTTACGAATTCGCGCATGCTCAAGCAATTGTCCAAGCTCGGTCGCGCCGAACGCGATGGCCGCGCGGCTCCGATAAATGAGCGTGGCCAGAGGCGTGTCGTCGTCTGCGGCGCCAATGTCGAAGCGTTTCGATGACGAACGCGAACCCGGCCTGTCGGAGGCCGGTTGCGGCGTCGAAGCTTGCGATGGTGTCATTCAGTCCCCGTGATTACTGCCGTGCACCCTGCCCTTGGGTATGGTTTGCCGCTGCCGATTGGGTGCTTGCTGAAACGCGGGCATAGTGCCTATCCAATGATTGTGCAAGCGCTTACAACCCAGGCGCCAAACCAATAAATCATCGGAACGTTTTATTTTCGTCCGATCACGCGTCAGTGTCAAACCGACGCAGCTACGTTCGAAACGACCAGGGGGCTGCATGCTCGCGTCGGTCGCCCTGATTGCCCAGCGTCCGGTAGTAGTCGGCAATGGCCGCGAGATCGGCGGCAACATCGCCGCTCAGCGTCATAAACGTATTGACCACGACGCGTTTTCCGGCGAAATCAAACGCGCCGAGCACGACCGGAACATCAGCGGCCAGCGCAACATAATAAAAACTTGAACGCACGAACGGCTGGTAGCTTCGCGTGCCTTCCGGCGCGACGACGAAGCGCATCCGCGGCTCGCTCGCGAAGCGCGCCGCCATCTGATCAACGAATCCCGATGCGGAGCCGCGATTGACCGGGAAACCGCCCACCGCCCGAAAGAATCCGGCCCACGGCCCTTTGAACAAACTCTCCTTGCCCGCGAACGACAATCCTTCGCCTTCGACGGTAAGTCCGACGCACCACTTGGTCAACAGTCCAAACACAAAATCCCAATTACTGGTGTGCGGGTACATCACGATCACGCACTTCTCGGGCATCGGGTCAGCGACCTCAATCCGCCAGCGCGCCACGCGGACGACCCAGGCCGCACACCGCGACAACGAACCATACGCTCCGGGCACACGCAACCCCGGCGCAATCTGCAAATGCGGCAGCGCTTTCCCCTCCATCGATCCGGTCTTCTTCTAGGATAATTTGAGCGATGTTAATGGTTCCCAAAATAGTCAGCGTGGCGGCAATTGATTCGCTGTTGCCGCAGACGCAATGCCAGCGCTGCGGCTATGCCGATTGCCACGCCTATGCGGAGGCGATGCACGTGGGCGATGCAGAAATCAATCGCTGCCCGCCGGGCGGGGACGCGACGCGCATGGCGCTAGCCGCGCTTTTGTCGCATGAGCCGATTGGGCTCTCCGATGACGTCGACGCCTACGCGCCAGAGCATGTGGCGCTCATCGACGAAGCGGCGTGCATTGGCTGCGCGGCGTGCCTGCCGGTGTGCCCGACCGACACCATTGTGGGCGCTTCAAAGCGAATGCACACGGTCATCGCGAGCGATTGCACGGGCTGCGAGCTGTGCATCATCGCGTGTCCGGTGGATTGCATTTCACTGGAGCCCATCGCCACGCCGGCTAATCGCGTGTATGCGACGCTCGTTGAGCGTGAACCGCAAGCCAATGGGCTGCGGCAGCAGTATCAAGCGCATAAAGCGCGTTTCGCTGAACGCGCTGAGGCCAAGGCCGAAGCGCATGCACCCAAAGTTTTGCCCGATAAAAAGACTCTGCTCGCTGACATTCTGGCCAGAGCCAAGGCCAGAACGTGAACGCTGACAAACGCCGACGCATCTTCGCAAAACTAGCCGAAGCAAACCCAGATCCAAAGACCGAGCTCGAGTACGGCAATCCGTTTCAACTCGTCATCGCGGTGCTGTGCTCTGCACAGACCACCGACAAGGCGGTGAACATCGCGACGCGCCGATTTTTCCCTACCGTGAAAACGCCCGCTGATCTGGTGGCGCTCGGCGAGGAAAAACTGATCGAGCACATCAAAACCATTGGCTTGTTTCGCAACAAAGCGAAGAATGCCGTCGCCACAGCGCGGCAACTCGTCGAGCTGCACGGAGGCGTTATTCCGCATGATCGCGCTGCGCTGGAAGCCCTGCCGGGCGTGGGCCGGAAGACCGCGAACGTGGTGCTGAACGAAGCGTTTGGCGAGCACACGTTTGCGGTCGATACGCATGTGTTTCGCGTCGCCAACCGCATGAAACTCGCCCCTGGCAAGAACGTCGACCAAGTCGAAGCGAAGCTCATGAAATTCACGCCGCCGGAGTTTCTGAAGATCGCGCATCATCTGCTCATCTTGCATGGTCGCTACACCTGCGTGGCGCGGAATCCGAAATGCGGCCAGTGCGTGGTGTTTGAAGATTGTGAGTTTTCCGGGAAGCGGGCGGGTGCCGCCGCCACCGCAGATTTGCCACGGTCGCCGCTTGCCGAGAAATCGCGGTAAAACCGCTCCCACAAAGCTCGCTCTCAACCAGCCCCATGTTCAATCCTTCACGCGATCAGGCGCGACAATTTTTCATCGACACCTGGGCCAAGTTTCAGCGCCGAGATCCGCTGTCTCCGCTTGAAGAGAAGACCGCTGCGATCCTGACGATGCATCCGGAATATCACCGCGTTCTGCAAAACCCGGAATCGTTTGTGACGACCGACTGGCGCCCCGAAGCAGGTGACATCAATCCGTTTTTGCATCTCGGATTTCATCTGGCGATTCAGGAACAACTTGATATCGATCAACCGTTCGGGATTCGCGAAATTCATGCGCAATTGGCGGCAAAGCACGATGATGAGCATGCAGCAAAACACGAAATTTTGGAGTGTCTCGGCGAGACGCTGTGGCAGTCGCAGCGCACAGGTCAAGCGCTCGATGGCGCGCTCTATTTGCAGCTACTGAGACAGCGACTGCCCAACCGGCAATAGGCTGCGGCGCGCGACGGAAGTGCCAGTCGCAGCATGCGCTCCGCCACTATTTTGCGGAAACGAAACGTTCACTTTTCGGCCCTAAACCGACGCGAAAGAGGTGTCGATTAACTCATCAGCTTTTTGGCAAAAAGCCTTTTCGCCATGGGGCTTATCGGGCGTTTTCAGCTCATATCGACTTATGGACTTTTTAGCGTCTAGCCCCAATATAGCGGTCGTTTCAGGCAATAGCTGATCCAATTCTTTCGAGCACACACCGCGCCGAAACTCCCGAAATTCGCAACCGCTTTCTCCGACTTTTGTCGCCTGAAACTAGCTCGATCTGACTCTTTGCGACGCCGAATTTCAGGATCAAAAACGCGATCATCGCCGCGTTGGCTTTACCGTCAACCGGCGGCGCGTGAATGCGCAGTTTCAGCGCGCCGTCATGTTCGCCCGCGAGTTCCGTCGCCTTGGCACCCGGCTGCACATAAATTGAGATTTCGACGCCGTCCTTAATTTCAACTAACCACGCATGCGGCATGCAAAACTCTCAAAAACAACGTTGGCCGGGCGTCACCGACGCGCGGCCACAAGCGAATGACAGGCTAGCGCCTTCCGCGCACGTTGACCGCCGCGGCTCGACGCGCAGCGACGGAACCCAGCAACAGCAGCATCACAAAGATTAACCACGACGGCACCGTTGGCACGATGGCTGCGATGCTGGTCACGGTGCTCGCCACGTTGTTGCTGGTGATCGGGTCTGGCGTCGTGCTGGTCGCTGTCGCCGTGATAATGGGCGCGCCATTCGGCGGGCTGACATAGCTCACCGCGCATACGATCCTTGCGCCGACCGCAAGCGGATTGGGCACGGGATCGGGTGTGCAGGTGACGGTTGCGCCCGGCGGCAGACCGGCAATGACGCAGGTTGCATTTGCAGCAGCACTAGGGCCCGCGTTGGTACAGGTCACTGTGCCGTTCACCGTTGTGCCTGCAGGTGGGTTCGGCGGAAAGCCGGTCAGCGTAACTTGCATGTCGGCGACAGGGTTCGGCGAGATCGCACGGGTGTCGACGTTGTTCGCGGGCACGGGGTCGGCGGTGAGCGAGCCTGCGGTGGTCGTAATGCTGAGCGCTCCGTTGCCGGGCGCAGGGAAGGTGCTCGTGCACGTAATCACAGCGCCGACGGGCAATGGATCGCTCGCGCCTGAACAGCTCTGCACCGCTCCCGCTGGCAAACCACTTAGCGAGCAAGTCGGCGTGGCGGCCGCGCTTGGGCCTCTGTTGGTACAGGTGCCGCTGACGGTGACCGGTTGCCCGGCTGTAGCTGAAGCAGGAATCGTTGTGACCGCCACCATATCCGCCAGCGGAACAACGCCCACGGACTGTTGCGCGACATTGTTACCGGGAACAGGATCGGCAGTCGAGGAGCCCGCCGTTCCGGTAACGGTCACGCCACCGCTAACCGGTGCGGTGAAGCTGACCGAGCAGACAATTGCTGAGCCGAACGCCAGCGAAGCCACCGGCTGTACCGGCACGCAAACAACGGTGGCACCTGACGGCACGCCCGCTACCGCGCAAGTTGCATTGGCGGCCGCGCTCGGGCCGTCGTTAGTGCAAGTGACAGTGCCCGTGACAGCGTACCCAGCGTTGGGGTTAGCCGGGAAACCCGTAACGGTCGCCCGCATGTCGGCCTGCGGAACGATCTCAATTGGTTTCACATCGATGTTGTTGTTTATCACGGGATCGGCTGTGGTGGAGCCTGCCGTTGTGGTGATGTTCAACGGACCACTGGCCGGAGCGACAAATGTGCTGCTACAGACAATCGAAGTACCGATAGCTAGCGGATTGGGCGCGACGCTCGGCAGACAGGTTTGCGTTGCTCCCGCCGGTAGCCCACTCAATACGCACGTTGGTGCCGCCGCAGGACTCGGGCCGAGGTTCGTACACGTACCGGAGACGCTTACCGATTGTCCAGCTGTCACGCTACCGCCCGCAGGAACGGTGGTCACCGCGCGCATGTCAGCTTGTGGCACAACAGCAACGGGCGTTTGTGCGGAGTTATTAGTATTGTCGGGATCGGTGGTGCTCGACGCCGCAGTCGCCACCACGGTGACAGTGCCGGTCGCGGGCGCGACGAAACTCACCTCACACGTGATTGCTGCGCCGACCGCGAGGGTCGGCAGTGGCGTAGCGGGCAAACAAACGACGGTGGCTCCCGGCGGCAAACCAGCAACAGTGCATGTTGCATTTGCGGCGGCACTGGGGCCATTGTTGGCGCAGCTGATCGTGCCCATTACAGTGCTACCAGCGGGCGCGGTCGCCGGAATGCCCGAAATTGTTGCGACCATATCGGCCCTAGGCGATATGGTGATCAACTTCGTGTCGACGTTGTTATTGGGATTACTGTCCTGGGTCAGGCTACCGGCAACCGTACTAACCGAAATCGTTCCGCTTGCGGGAGCGACAAACGTGGCGGTGCAAGTAATCACCCCGGAAGGCGCGGCCAATGTTGCCGGAATGGGATCGGGCGCACAGGTCTGCGATGCACCGGGCGGCAATCCGACGAGCTTACACGTAGGCGTCGTCGCAATGCTCGGCCCGAAGTTCGTACAGGTTCCGCTCACCGTCACCGACTGTCCGGCAATCACCGTGGCCGGAGCGGTGGTTTGCGCCTGCATGTCGGCAATTGGCACGATGCCTACCGATTGTTGCGAGGTGTTGTTCGCCGGAACCGGGTCATTAATGCTGCTCGCGGCGGTTCCGGTGATTGTCACGTCAACGTTTCCACCCGGAGGCGCAGTGAAGCTCACATTACAGACAATACTTTGACCCACCGGAAGCGGATTGGGAACAGGATTCGGCAAGCAAACGGAGGTTGCGCCTGTGGGCAACGAGTTGACGTTGCAAGTCGCGTCAGGTGCCGGGCTCGGGCCGTTATTAGTACAAGTCACGATGCCACTCACGGTTGATCCCGCAGGCGCAGTCGCTGGAAAGCCGGAGACCACCGCCTGCATATCGGCGAGTGGCGTTACCGACAAAGGCTGACTGTCGACGTTGTTCGCCGGCGCTGGATCGGGGGTCGTGCTACCGACTGTGGTGGTGATGTTGAGCGTGCCCGATGCGGGTGCCGGGAACGTGCTCGAGCAGGTAACGCTCGCGCCTAGAGCCAGCGGATTTGGAATCGGGCTCGGAACGCAGCTCTGTGTTGCACCGGGCGGCAATCCGCTGAGCGCACAGCTCGGCGCGACGGCGGTACTTGGGCCAGCGTTACTGCAGGTACCACTCACTGTTACGGGTTGACCTGCGGTCGCAGTCGCTGGCACGGTGGTCACCGCCTGCATGTCCGCTTGCGGCACAGCGGTCACAGTGGCAGACGCCGTGTTGTTTGCACTGATCGGATCAGGCGTCGTGGTGGAAGCCGTGACGGCAACAGTGACAACCCCACTGGCAGGCACAACGAAGCTCACCGCACACGAAATCGTCGCGTTAAGCGCAAGGCTCGTCACCGGCGGCGGTGGCACACAAGTCACTACGGCGCCAGCAGGCAGCGCGCCGATCGCACAGCCAGCCGACGCGGCGCTACTCGGGCCGTTGTTGGTACATGTCACGGTGCCGCTGACGGTGCTGCCCGCAGGGGCTGTGGCAGGAAATCCGCTCACATTTGCCGCCATGTCGGCTTGTGGAACCACAGCGATGGGGCGCGTATTGACGTTGTTACCGGCGTTGGGATCGGCCGTTGAACTGCCCGCAGTGGTTGTGATGTTAAGCGGCCCCGACGCAGGTGCATTGAACGTACTTGTGCACGTAACCGATGAGCCGATCGCCAGCGGATTCGGAACCGGATTTGGCAGACAGGACTGGGTTGCGCCGGGCGGCAGTCCACTGAGGCTGCAAGACGGCGCAGCCGCGCTGCTCGGGCCGTTGTTGGTACACGTACCCGACACGGTAACAGGCTGTCCTGCCGCGACGGATGAGGGCACGGTGGTCGTCGCGGCCATGTCAGCTTGCGGCACACTGCCAACGGATTGTTGTGCCGTGTTGTTCGACGGAATGGGGTCGGCCGTTGTGCTGCCTGCCGTCCCCGTTACAGTCACTCCACCGCTCGCGGGCACGGTAAAGCTCACCGCACATACGACGGACGCGCTCACCGCCAATGGATTGGGAGCTGGATTCGGCAAACAGTTCACGGTGGCGCCAGCGGGTACGGTGGTCACGGCACACGTTGGCGCAGCAGATGGGCTGGGTCCATTGTTGGTACACGTCACGGTGCCTGAAACCGTGCTGCCAGCCGGGGCGGTCGCTGGAAAACCGGCGACCGTCGCCTGCATATCTGCCTGCGGGATCACGGTGACCGGGGTCGTCGCGGTATTGTTCAGCGGCAACGGGTCCGGCGTCGTGCTGCTGGCAGTGGCGATGATGTTGAGCGTGCCGGTCGCAGGTGCCGTGAACGTGCTGGTGCAATTGATGCTGGCCCCAAGAGGCAGCGGGTCAGGGACAGGGCTCGGTGTACAGGTTTGCGTCGCACCGGCTGGCAAACCACTCAACGCGCACGTCGGTGCAGATGCCGCAGAAGGCCCGGCATTGGTACAAGTTCCGCTGACAGTCACGGGCTGTCCAGTCAAAGCGCTGGTTGGTGCCGAAACGCTCGCCTGCATGTCAGCCTGCGCAGGCAGCGTAAGGCGGTAGTCTTCTACTTCGCCATCCGATGCGATGCCGGTAGGCGTCAGGTCCGAGGCATTTGCCACGACGCGCAACCGCATGTAGCTCGTGGTTTGTGGCGTGTAGCCAGCTGGGATGGTCCAGCTCAAAGAAACAGAACTCGCGCCTGCCGAACATGTTGCAATGGCTGATCGCTCATTACTGTCGAACGTGCCGTTGCCATTGAAATCGATCCAGCCAGCAACGAAGCCTGCGCCTAAACAGCTCACGTTAGAAATCGTATAGGTTGACCCCACAACCGGCGAGGGCGGCGGGACGTTTGCGTATCCCGAGCCCAGTGGCCCCGTCGTTTTCGGAAGCGCGTCCACATCAGCGCCCCCAATAGGGCCATTCGGATCGGCGTCGGGCGCCACGGTGGTGCCCAGTATCGGCGCGTTGTAACTAATGGTTCCAAGGTTCGCGGGGTTGTTAAAGTTGGTGCCTGTGACGTTGTTGTTCACCGCTGCGCTCACCTGACCACCGCTCCACACAGGCGACAACAAATGTGCGGCGATGCCGTAGCTGGCAGGAATCGCCTCGTTGTAGTCAATCTCCAGCAGCGCGCCCACAGCAACCGCAGAATTTCCGCCAGCGCGCATCAACACCCTCGCCGATGTTGCACCATCAATAAAGCCAACCAAGACGGGGCCCGACCGAATGCTCGCCGTGGCGTTGGATTCGCAGCTGGCTTGCGGCGCGGTTGGGCCGTTGAATAACACCTGAGTGACACCACCGATCACACTGCGGTTGACCGTGCTGGACGTGCCGCAAAGCGAAATTTGGTCAATCACCCGCAGCGTTCCGCCCGCGGTCAGTCGCGCGCCGACATATTCGGTGCCGCCACTGGCTTCGGCGTCAGCGAAGACAAGGCCCGGGAGCGTGATCGAAACTCCACCGAGCGTCGCGCTGCAGCTGAAGTCAAACTCGACAGTCGCCGCGCTGGCGAACAACCCGATCGACAACGTGTTGGTCGATACATTTCCCGGGTTGTCGACGCCAGCGGCGTTCTTGTTCGTTCCACCCAGATTGAAGCCGCCAATGTTGTAGAGGTCATCCAGTCCGTCGCCCTGCCAGGATCCAGGGGTGTACACCCGAAGCGATTTAACCGCCGCAGTGGATGTGGCGTTGGCAAGTTTGCAGGTTACGTCAAGGCGGTTGGCGGGCGTTGCCGGCGTGCCCAGATTGAAACCGCGAACCACACTCGTGCCGTTAAACACGTTGTCGCCGTTGTTACCCCAGTCCACCCAGAAGATACGGCTCTTGTGCAGGCCGGAGCCGCTGGTCGCGTACTGTGCGGCAGCGCTCGCCGAAAAAAGCACTGGAAAGAGCGCGATCACAAGCAAACCTAGCAACGGCACTCCCGAGGCCAGCACTGAGCGGGCATGCGTTTGCTCCCGATCAACTACCGGAAGGCGCGAGCACCAACGTGCGGCTGCCGCAAGAAGAGAGCCGACGGAAGCAATGAAATGGCTCGAACGGAGGAGTTTGTGGTCGGGATACGGCATGGGATAAGCGTCGCTTGGCAAACAGGGCCCGCCCAACTTGGGGCGAGGTCGAGCGCGAAGTATGTCGACGCCCCGTCACAAAACAACTATGCCGACGTCATAGCCAAAAACTCCAGACGAATCCGAAGTCACGTTGCCACAGACAAGAAAAAAAGTACGCCCGCCGAGTGGACGGCACCGGAATCGCGCGCCGCTATTCCTGATCTAGCAACTCGCCAAGTTCGACGCCACGATCACGCGCCGCGCGAACGGCATCGATGAGTGCCTGTTGTACGCCGCGCTCGTTAATCACGCCGAGCGCGGCTGCCGTTGTGCCGCCCTTGGATGTCACCCGTTCGCGCAGCACCGAAGGGCTCTCGTCTGACGCTTCCGCCAGCGCGGTCGCGCCCTTGAGCGTGGCGAGCACCAACGTGCGCGCGTCGGCCGGGTCGAATCCCACCGCCTCAGCGCCCGCCACCATGGATTCGATCCAGTGGAAAACATACGCTGGACCGCTGCCCGACACCGCAGTCACGGAATCAATCATCGCTTCGTTAGCAACGGGCACGACCTCGCCGGTCGATTGCATGAGCTTGGTCGCGGTAGCTATGTCCTCAGCAACCATGTCCGGCGGCGCGTACAAGCCCGTGATTCCTTGCCCGATCAGGGCGGGCGTGTTGGGCATCGTGCGCACGATTCGCGCGTGACCGTTCAACCAGCGCGTGAGCGTTGAAATTCTTGTACCGGCAGCGATGCTGACAATCAGCTCGCCTTTCAGGCAGGGCCGCAGTTCAGCGCATACCTGTTTCAGCACCTGCGGTTTAACGGCGAGCACCACTGTCTCTGCGCCGTCAACGGCAGCGCGGTTCGCCGCTTCATGCACCGTCACGCCAAGCACCGCCAATTTCTCGCGCGCAGGTGCAAATGGCTCGATGATGTGGCAATCAAGCGCGGGATGTTTTTTGCGCAATCCGGCGAGCATGGCGCTCGCCATATTGCCGCCACCAACGAAACAGATTTTTTTCACAGCGTCCCTTTACTGAGCAGGCCGTGCGCCAAATAGCGCCGTACCTACACGCACCATCGTCGAGCCGCACACGACGGCGATTTCAAGATCGTCCGACATACCCATCGACAGCGTATCGAGCGTTGGCACAAGCGATTTCGCTTCAGCAAATAACTGTGCCAAAAGCGTGAATTGCGCACGCGTCGCAGGCTCACCAATATCGGGCTCAGGCATCCCCATCACACCACGCACCCGCAAGCGCGGCAGCACATTGACGGCCTGAATCAAAGCCAGCGCAGCATCCGGCGCGCAACCGCTTTTCGACGCTTCACCGCTAATGTTTACCTGAACGCAAACATTGAGCGGCGGCATCGCATCAGGCCGCTGCGCTGACAGTCGCTCAGCTATTTTGAGACGATCAACGGAATGAACCCAGTGCACGGTTTCCGCTACGCCACGCGTTTTGTTCGATTGCAGCGGGCCGATCAAATGCCACTCAATGTCGGGCAAGTCCGTGAGCTCAGCGATCTTCCCGTCCGCCTCTTGCACATAGTTTTCACCAAAGGCGCGTTGCCCTGCTGCGTACAGCGCACGAATTTTTTCGGTAGGCTGAATTTTGCTCACGGCCAGAAGCTCTACATCACCCGTGGGGCGACCCGACTGACGCGTTGCCGCCTCAAGCCGCGCTCGCACTGCGGCAAGTCGCTCGTTTGCTTGCGAAGGCGCTGAACTTGCGGTCATAATGACAATGTCAATAGGATAGAACTCGGGTGAGGCCACAAGGCTCGCTTTTGAGCATGTAAAAACTATCGCAATTCGCGCACGGCGTGGATTGCGTGAGAAGGAATTATAGGGATGGATATTTCGGAGCTACTGGCCTTCTCGGTGAAGAATACGGCGTCTGACCTGCATTTATCGTCAGGTCTGCCACCGATGTTGCGTGTGCATGGTGATATTCGCCGCATCAATTTGCCCGCGATGGAGCACAAGGATGTGCACAGCCTCGTCTACGACATCATGTCCGACGCGCAGCGAAAAATCTTCGAAGAGAACCTCGAGGTCGACTTCTCGTTTGAAATCCCGAACCTCGCACGCTTTCGCGTCAACGCGTTCAATCAGGAGCGTGGCGCAGCGGCCGTGTTTCGTACCATTCCTTCGCGCGTACTTTCGCTGGAAGATTTGGCGACCCCAAAAATCTTTGCTGAACTGGCATTAAAACCACGCGGCCTCGTGCTGGTAACCGGCCCAACCGGATCGGGGAAATCCACGACGCTGGCCGCGATGGTTAACCACGCAAACGAAAATTTGATGGGCCATATCCTTACCGTTGAGGATCCCATTGAATTCGTTCACGAGAGCAAAAAATGTCTAATCAACCAGCGTGAATTGGGCGAGCAAACCTTGTCTTTCTCCAACGCGTTGCGCTCTGCGTTGCGTGAAGATCCAGACGTCATCCTGATCGGCGAGATGCGCGATCTGGAGACGATTCGTCTGGCGCTGACAGCAGCAGAAACGGGCCACTTGGTGTTCGGAACCCTGCATACGTCATCAGCTGCGAAAACGATTGACCGTATCGTCGACGTGTTCCCTGCCGCTGAAAAAGACATGACGCGTTCGATGCTTTCCGAATCGTTGGTCGCTGTGATTTCACAATCGCTGATCAAACGCAAGGACGGCACTGGGCGTATCGCAGCGCACGAAATCATGATCGGCAATTCAGCGATCCGCAACCTCATTCGCGAAAACAAAATTGCCCAGATGTACTCGGTAATCCAGACCAGTCTGGGCCAAGGCATGCAGACGCTCGATCAGTGCTTGCAGGAGCTTGTGAAGCGGAATCTGATTGCACCGGGCGAGGCCAAGCTTGCCGCGCGTCAAGGCGAAATGTTCGCGTAATCAGCGAAAAAGTAGAAGGAAAAATTATGGAACGCGAACAAGCCACCACTTTCATGAAC
The DNA here is from genome assembly GCA_025352105.1 of Burkholderiales bacterium. Classification (GTDB taxonomy): domain Bacteria; phylum Pseudomonadota; class Gammaproteobacteria; order Burkholderiales; family Casimicrobiaceae; genus Casimicrobium. The sequence goes on from JANXUB010000136.1 coordinate 27,712, forward strand.
TCGCTGTTGGTCATGATGGTGCAGCGCAAAGCCTCAGACCTTTTCCTGACAGCGGGCTTCGCGCCAGCGCTCAAGATTGACGGGGAAATCACCGCTGTTTCAAAGACCGTGCTGTCGGGCATTCACACGTTGACGCTCGCCCGCTCAATCATGAACGACAAGCAGGCGGCCGAATTTGAGCGCACGAGCGAGTGCAATTTTGCAATCAATCCGCCGGGTACCGGACGCTTTCGTTGCAGCGCATTCATGCAGCAGAACAACGTCGGCATTGTGATCCGTACGATCAACACGACGATCCCGCGTTTTGAGGAGTTGATGCTGCCGCCGATCCTGCGTGACATCGTCATGGCGAAGCGCGGCCTTGTGATTTTTGTGGGCGCGACAGGTAGCGGAAAATCAACGTCCATGGCCGCGATGATTGATCATCGCAATCGCAACTCACGCGGCCATATTATCTCCATCGAAGACCCGATCGAGTTCGTGCATGAGCATCGAAACTGCATCATCACCCAGCGTGAGATCGGCTCCGACACCGAGAACTGGGGCGTCGCGCTCCGAAACAGTTTGCGTCAGGCCCCCGACGTCATCATCATCGGAGAAATCCGTGATCGTGACGCGATGGATCACGCGATTGCCTTTGCAGAGACCGGGCATTTGTGCCTCGCCACACTGCACGCGAACAACACGAACCAGGCGCTGGATCGCATCATCAACTTCTTCCCGGATGAGCGACGTGCACAGCTCTTGATGGATTTGTCGCTGAACCTGCGCTCGTTCGTGTCGCAACGATTGATCGTGAAACGTGACGGCAAAGGTCGCGTGCCAGCCGTCGAGGTGTTGCTGAACTCACCGCTGATTGCAGACATGATCTTCAAGGGCGAAGTCACCGAGATCAAGGAAATCATGAAAAAATCTAACGAGCTCGGCATGCAAACGTTTGATCAGGCGTTGTTCCAATTGCACGAGGCAGGGCATATTAGCTACGAAGACGCGCTCCGAAACGCCGATAGCGTCAACGACGTACGACTGCGCATCAAACTCGAAGGCCATGAATCGAAGGGCCGCAATATGCTCGCCGGTCTTGAGCATCTGGACATGATGAAGTAATCACTGCAAAAGCGAAGGTGCCGGAGTCGCTTTCGCGGCGATTTTCGGCGTTTTCCGCGATTGCTGCTATGCCGCAATATTTGCGATTCGTCCGCTAAGGTAGTCTTTGCACGACTAATTCAGTGGCAGAACGATCACTCTAAAGACGTGTCAACCGCGAACTGCGACGGCACGTTTTTGCAGCGGACTTGTCCAAACACTGTAACACGCGGAAACTCGCGCAACGCAGTCTTTCAAGGAGTGATTTCAGTGAATCCAGTCAAGCAAATTTTCGCCATCAGCCTCGCCGCACTCGCCGTCTCCTCGGTGATGGCTCAGAGTCAGGGACAAAGCTACAACGACACCGCACAGGTGCTCTCCGCACAACCGATTTACGAGCGCAACAGCACGCCCCGTCAGGAATGCAACAACGAAACCGTGACCACGGATCGTCGCGTTCCCTCGCAGGGCTATGTTGCGGCAGGCTACCAGCCAGCTCAAGTCGCGCCTGCGCCGCAGGTTGGTGATCGCACAATTGGCGCAGGAACGGTCATCGGTGCCATCATTGGTGGCGTCATCGGTCACCAATTCGGCGGCTCGTCTGGTGGGCGCGATGTCGGCACTGGCGTTGGGATCGCGGTCGGCGGCCTCGTTGGCAATCAGATCGACAACGCGCCCCCAAGCGCCCCCGGTTACGCAGCCCAAGCGGCAGGCCCAGCGCGCGTTGACTATGTCCCCGAAACTCGCACCGTACAACGCTGCCGCACGGTCTACGACAGCCGCGATGAAGTCACGGGCTACAACGTAGCGTATCGCTATCAGGGCCGCGATTACACGACGCGCATGGCGTACGATCCCGGCGCCACCATGCAGGTGCAGGTGAACCTTGCTGTCGAGCCCGCGCGCCGCTAATTTCGATTTCGAATAAAAACGATAACGCCCACGTCAGGCCTGCTGTTCACCCCTCCCCGCAGTTCCGGCAACCTCCCCCTGCCCACGCTGCAACACAGGCCACTCTGGCTACGGCGACATAGCGACGGCACGCGACGGCCTCCCCTCCCTCGCTGCCACCCTTCAAACGGCTGCCATTTTTGGCAGCCGTTTTTATTTGCACCGCGCGCGCACCGTAAAATCGGGATAAGTATTTTTCATTGTCACAGGAGCACCTCATGATTCGTCGCTATGGCGTTGGTAAACGTCTCTCCGAAATGGTCACGTACCACGGCTTTTTGTATCTCGCGGGACAGGTCGCTGCCGACCCGAGCGCGGACGTCAAGGGCCAGACCGAACAAATCCTCAAGCAGATCGATGACCTGCTCGAAGAAGGAGGCGCGACCAAGAAGAGCATTCTCACCACCACAATTTATCTCGCAGACATCAGCACGTTTGCGCAGATGAACGAGGCGTGGGACGCGTGGGTGCCCGAGGGCATGCCGCCCGCACGCGCGACGGTTGAGGCGAAGCTCGCCAAGCCGGAATACAAAGTAGAAATCATGGTCACAGCGTGCAACGGCATGAGCCAGCACACGGTCGCAGCGCCGAAGTCCACTGCGGCACATGACCACGGCCACGATCATGACCATGATCACGGCGATCACAAACACTAACTTTTTAACCAAGACGAGGTAGTCAGAACCACCATGCTCGACCCGATCAGAACTCAGTCAAACATTGCTCCCACCGCACACGTTCGCGAAGCCGAAACGATGCGCGTGAGCCGAGCAACGTTTGACGAGGTGATGTTTCAGACCTACGTACCGGCGCAGTTTGTGCCGCTGCGAGCGTCAGGGTCGCGCATTTGGGATACCGAGGGCAAGGACTATGTCGACCTCGCGGGTGGTGTGGCCGTGCTCTCGCTTGGGCATTGTCATCCGGCGTTAAACGCGGCGCTCAAGGCGCAGGCGGATCGCATGTGGCACAGCTCGAACTACATGACCAACGAGCCCGCGTTGCGCTTTGCCAAGAAGCTCACCGAAGCGACGTTTGCGGATCGCGTGTTCCCGTGTAACAGCGGAACCGAAGCAAATGAAGGTGCGCTGAAAACCGCGCGCAAGTACGCGAGCACCCGTCACGGCGATAAAAAGTTTCGCATCATCTCGACGACCAATTCGTTTCATGGTCGTACCTGGCTCGCGGTTTCAACAGGTGGCAGCCCCAAGTACACCAAGGGCATGGGGCCGGTGCCTGCGGGCATCACGCATGTGCCTTACAACGATGTTGACGCGTTGCGCGCCGTGATGGACGACGATGTCGCCTGCATCATCCTTGAGCCCATGCAAGGCGAAGGCGGCATGTTCCCCGGCTCGGCAGCGTTTTTGGGCGCTGCACGCGAGCTTTGCGACAAGCACAAAGCGCTCCTGATTTTTGACGAAATTCAGAGCGGTGTGGGTCGTACCGGTGCTCTGTTCAGCTACATGCAAAAAGGTGTGACGCCAGATATTTTGACCAGCGCCAAAGGCATCGGAGGCGGCTTTCCGATTGGCTGTTTCATCACCACCGACGAGATTGCATCGGTCATGCAACCGGGCACTCACGGCACGACCTACGGCGGCAATCCACTGGGTGCTGCGGTCGCAGAAACCGTGCTCGATATCGTCAACAACGAAGCCTTTTTGAAGCGCGTTCTGGTGTCAGAGCAGCGCCTGCGTGACGGATTCGCCGCCATCAACAAGCGCCACAATATCTTCAAGGATGTACGCGGCGAAGGGCTCTGGCTCGGCTGCGAACTCGTCGACAAGTACGACAATCGCGCGGGCGAATTCATGAAGGCCGGACACCGCAATCAGGTGGTGTTCCTAACGGCGGGTAACAACAACATTCTGCGCTTTGCACCGGCACTGAACATCACTGATGCAGATATCGATCACGGGTTGGAGCGCACCGAGCGCGCCATTGTTGAGGTCGTCAACGCGTAGTCGCCACTCGATTTACGGGCGCGGCGCAATGCCGCGCAGGTACTAAATCGGGTCGTTATCAAATCGTTACGCAATCGAGATGTCTCGATTTTTACGACTTTTCGGGACCGCCCAGCTGTGCTGCATGCAAGCGCGGGCACGGCTTGCCAGATATTTTTGTTATTGATAAACAGCAACCTTTGTCCGTAGCTGTTGCTGCCCCGCATGTCAGGAAATGATGACCCTGTCGACCAACGATAGAGATGTGCGTGCCGTGCTTCCGATTTAGCGATCAGACTATTTCGAATCGCGCCGGTCACCGCAATCCATTTCACTTTTGAAACTTGGCAAAGGGGCCACATATGAAAAAGTTCACACAAAAAATTGTCTTGGTCGGCGGAGCGCTTGCCACTGCAGCGCTGATCGGCGCATGCGGCAGCCTGCCCGTCGCCAACGTCGGCCAAACAGCGGGCAAGCAATACACGATCACCGTGAAAAACACATTGCCGAAGGAGCGCTTTGCCGCGATTCTGTTGGTGGGTGATGCCGACGACGGGAAAATCTGGGTCGGCAAATATGTCTCCGGCGAGGCGCACACCCAATTCACGACGGGCAATCCCGGCCCATTGGCGGCGCAGCTCGGTGGGGATCAGGCGCAACCCGGCAAGCTCCCCGTCGGCGGCGAGATCACCTTCACATTCCGAACAACCGCCAAGAAGGCACGGCTCACAGCGATGGTGCATCCGGACTTCACGCCAGACAACTACGTCACAGCACTTCTCGATCTCGACAAGGAAGGCGTGACCACGCTCAATCGCTTCGACATAGGCGACGACGAAAAACGCAAAACGGTGGAGCTGGTTGGCCCCGCAGGCACCGTGACGCTCCGCGCCAACTGATCGACGCCACAGACGCTGCGAGCGAGCGCTGGCAACGCTTCGCAGTGTGAGCCGACACTGCGCGTGGGCGTAACGCCGGGAGCATCGGCGCCGACCATCGGCACAGGCGCTTTTGCGAAGCGGCGCAAGCACTTCGCTCTTGCAGCGTTCAACCTGCGGCGCTGGCGAGTTGGGATTCTCTCGAATTTAATCCCGCCAAACTCTTCACAGTCCATCGGGTCACTGACCCGGTGCGGGCGAATTCGCCCGAAAGAAGCGCTCAACACACCACGGTTCGTGCAACCTTGAAGCGCATCGCCTATTTAGCCCTGCAACCGAACAATCATTTTCATGTCCGACATCACCATCAAGCAAGCCCGTGCCTTTCTCGCCGCCGCCGAACACAAAGTGTTCTCGCGGGCAGCGCAGATGGTATTCATGAGCCAGCCTGCGTTTTCGCGTTGCATTCGGGAGCTTGAATCTGAGCTGGGTCAAGCAGTGTTCATCCGTACCAATCACGGCGTCAGTTTGTCGATGTTCGGGCAGACTTTTTTGCCGCATGCAGAGCAACTCGTGAAGTTCCATGACGAGATGCATTCGAAAATGACGCAGGGGACTGGAGGCGACGAACCTGAGCTCAGGGTGTGGGGCGCGCGATCGGTTATGCACGTCGTTCTGCCCGAGCTGGTGCGCCAGCTGCGGCGCGAATTCGAACAGCCGAAACTGCAATTCGAAGACGCATCGAGCGCACGAGTGACTGAGGCGGTATTGGCGGGTCGGGCAGATTTTGGCATCTGCACGCCACCGTACTCGCAAACGCAAACGCAACCAGCGCTGCATTGCACCACCGTGCTTGAGGCCCCCCTGGGGATACTCGCGTCAGAGCATGCACGGTTGCCAGGTGTTATCAAAAGCGTCGCCGATCTGCGGCATCTGCCGCTGATCCGGCTCGTTGATGATGCCGTGGTGAACCAGACGCTGCGCGCGCACGGCGTGCCATTCGACGCCTACTTCCAGTCGCGCACGGCATCATGCGGAGTACCGGGTTCGTTCTCGCTAGTCCGAGACGCTCAAATGGTCATGATTGTGTCGGGTGTCGGTGCCTCGCATGCGCAGGCAGCCGACTTGCGCTTTGTGCCACTCCCCGGAATTTTGCCGACCATTCGGGTCAGTATCGTCCACCGAGCCGACCAACCGTTACTGGCCAGACACGAGGCGGTAAAGCAGCTGATCCAGCAAAGCATTCGGGTGACGAAGTGGCATCCGAGCGTGCAATGCGTTTGATGTTGCAACACTCACAGACGAGAAGTTTGTAATCCAGAAAATGCAATACGCATTGCCAAACGAGAAACACCAATCTGGGTAAACCCCCGTCATCAATTCCAACCCGAAAAGACAATTTACCGGCTCGCTAGCAGCGGGTGTCGGCGCGCCGCCGCGATCAGTCAATACACCTGTCGCCAACGTCACGCCGCAACCAACTTTCCAGTACCTGACGGAGCGACCAGATTGCACGGGAACACAGATTGCGCTTTTGGCGCTATCGAACACGTTGAAAGCCACGGCGTCACAGCCGAAACAGTCTCAGGTCAAAACGCTGCGAACCAACGACAAGCTGCCGAGAATATTTGCGGGGCACCGCCTGATATTCCCAATCTAGTTTTTCGCCCAGAGAAGGGCGGCCACGACGAACGTATCGATTGGGTCACACAAGAGATAGCGAACGTAACCGACAGCCTGTTTAGCTTTGCCAAAAGGCGGCTGCGCAATGACACGCTCGCCGACGACGCCGTGCACGACACCATCGTCGCAGCGCTCGAGGCTGTGGATCGATTCGCCGCGCAGTCCAGCGTGAAGACCTGGTTGATTGGCATTCTCAAGCATAAGATTTCCGACTGCGAGCGCCGAACGGCGCGGGAAATTCCCATGCCGATGGTGTTTGCAGATTATTCGCTGACCGATCCCATCGAATCGACTGGCTGCGGCAATGACCTTGAGCAGGTGGAAATGATTACACCCGAGCGCACATTCGAAAGCAGGCAGCTCCTGGGTATTTGCGAACGCGCGCTGGCGGAGCTGCCACCGACAATGCGAGAAGTTTTTATGTTGCGCGTCGTACACGATTTGGGGGCGGATGAAACATGTCGGGAACTGGGCATTACACCTGCAAATCTATGGGTACTCCAGCATCGGGCCCGTACGCGATTGCGCGAAGACTTGTCAGCGTACGGCATTGAGTCGTCGTCGGCAAATCACAGAGCGACTGTCGGTCGCACTGGGTCAAGCCGCTGGAAGACGGCGCAATCCTCGGTCGAAAGCTGAACAGCTGCCTGAGCTCTGCGGGCACAAAGGCCAGCAACCGATGCTCGTCAAAAAACCGGACACCTCACCGAGACTGTCTTCATGCCGTCGCCCGCAGCCGCGCTGAGACGTGGCGCAATGCACGGGCGGACCATGGGCTGCAAATTGAGATGCGGTTCGCGAGCTGTTGAGCAGCTATGCGGATGTGTTTGCGCGCGTTACCAAACGAGCAACATCAAAGTGGGTAAACCCCTTACTTGGATCGACGCTTGAAACGACAATCTTTTCATCGCGGTGAACGCACGGCTCGCATTGCGAGCGATCACGGAACGACAACATCGCTTGACGCTCGTCGCGAAATGGTTTTACGCATTCCGTGTCGAGCACTTTGTAAGATTTTTAGGGTGGGCGACGACTTACCGCGTGTGGTTTAAGTATTCGTTTTTTAATAGGAAGAAACAAATTGTTTAAAGGTAAAACGGCGCTCGTCACCGGCTCGACAAGTGGCATCGGACGAGGCATTGCGGAGCAGTTGGCTGCACAAGGTGCCAACGTTGTTCTCAACGGTTTTGGCGATGCCGCGCAGATCGAAGCGTTGGGCTCCAAATTGGCGGCCGACTACGGCGTCACCGTTCGCTATGACGGGGCTGACTTGTCCCGACAGGATCAGATCGAGGCAATGATGGCGCGAGCGCTCTCCGAGTTTGCATGCATCGACATTCTGGTCAATAACGCAGGCGTTCAGTTTGTCGCGCCAATTGATGAGTTTCCCGTGGACACCTGGAAAACGATTTTGGCAGTCAATCTCTCGGCCTCGTTCCATACGGTTCGTCTTGCGCTTCCTGCGATGAAAGCCAAGGGCTGGGGGCGCATTATCAATATCGCGTCGGCGCATGCGCTAGTGGCATCCCCGTTCAAAGGTGCGTATGTCGCCGCCAAACACGGCATTGCGGGCTTGACAAAAACGGTGGCGCTGGAAGTGGCGGCGCAGGGCATCACCATGAACGCGGTGTGCCCGGGATATGTCTGGACACCGTTAGTCGAAAAGCAAATTCCCGATACGGCCAAGGCGCGTGGCATCACCGAGCAACAAGTCATTGACGACGTATTGCTGAAGGCGCAACCGACAAAAAAATTCGTAACGATTGAACAGGTGGCTGCACTCACTGCGTTTTTAGCGAGCGATTTGGCGGCATCAATCACGGGGGCGATTATTCCCATCGACGGCGGCTGGACTGCGCAGTAACGCGTTCGCGCTTTTTGCATTCTTCATTCGTCGTTCTTTGAACTGCTTTTCTGTCGCCGCCACCTTGCGGTGCGGCGCAACTTATTCATTTCGTGAGGAGATTACACATGGCTACAAAAGATACCGCCAAGGCCATTCGGCAGAACCATCCAACTGGTCAGGTTGTGCTCGTTCTTCAAGGTGGCGGCGCGTTGGGTGCATATCAGCTGGGCGTCTACCAAGCCTTGCATGAGGCGGGCATTGAGCCAGATTGGGTGGTGGGTACGTCCATCGGTGCGATTAATGGCGCGCTAATCGCCGGTAACCCGCCTGAGAAGCGAATGGATCGCCTGCACGAGTTTTGGGATCGCATGGAGTTGAACAAAACCAACCCATTCAGCACGGGGTTCGGGCTATTTGGAAATGCGCTGACCAACGCCAACACCACGACCTTTGGCATCCCTGGCTTTTTTTCCCCTAACCCGCTGGCACTGCTTGGGCAGAAGACCAAACTAGGCATCGAAAAGGCGTCGTACTACAGCACGCAACCGCTTCGCGATACGCTGACACACCTGGTTGACTTTGAATACCTGCAAAGTAAGACGACCCGTTTGACTGTAGGCGCGGTCAATGCCAACACCGGTGCTATGCGCTACTTTGACAGCCGGACAGACGACTTGACGGTTGAGCACGTCATGGCGTCGGGAGCACTGCCCCCTGCCTTTCCTGCGATACGCATTGACGGTGAACCGTATTGGGACGGCGGCATCTATTCCAACACGCCCGTCGAGGTTGTTTTGGACGACAACCCGAGGCGCGACTCGACCATCTTCACCATTCAGTTGTGGAACCCCGAAGGCCCTGAACCTGAAAGCCTCTGGGCGATCAACGAGCGGCAAAAGGACATTCAGTTTTCCAGTCGCGCCAATAGCCACATCGCCAAGCAGCAACAAATTCACAACCTTCGCCACATCATCCGTGAACTGGCGATGCAGATGCCTGAGAAGTTGCGCGCAAGCAAGGAAGTCAAAGCGCTGACCGCGTGGGGCTGCGGCACCACCATGCACGTGGTGCGCATGCTGGCACCGCGCATCGAAGGTGAAGACAGCAGCAAGGACATTGATTTCACGCATCAGGGAATCACGGCGCGCTGGCAAGCGGGCTTGAATGACGCGGTGCGCGTCATTGAGGCCACCCCATGGCATCAATCGGTTGACGCCAGAGACGGCGTGGTCATTCACAACTTCGAGCACGGTCACTCCTGAACGGAGCGGCGTTCATCGCGCCGAATGACCTGTGGGTAGGCCAACTACCTGCGCAAACGCGTCAAACGCTAAGCAAGAAAGCCACAAAAAAATTCGAGCACCGTCGCTCGAACTACCCCGAGCCGAAATTTCCGTTCGGCGTATTTTTCAATGTAACTCAATGGAATTTTTGTGAAAAAAACTTCTCCTCAACGAATCATCGCCACAGTGGCTGTTGCGTGTTTGGGTATGGCCAGTGTCGCCTTCGCTGGCGAGTGTCCAGCAGGCCAAGCGGGCACCAACGCGCTGGCGGGTGCGCCAACCGCGCCCGTAGGCGTTACCGAGTCAGAGATCTCATCGATTGATCTCGCCGCCGAAAACGTAAAGCTGGACAACCGCCGCCTGCGTTTGCGCAAGATGACCATCATGCCCGGTGGCATGGTGCCCCTGCACAGTCATGCTGATCGCCCAGCGCTCATCATGGTGAACGCAGGCGAGGTGATTGAAAACAGCAGCAAATGTCTGGTGCCTATCGTTCACAAGGTTGGCGATGTGTCCAAGGAGTTTTTAGGCACGATGCACTGGTGGACCAATAAGGGCAAGGTTCCCGTAATGCTGACCATTTCCGACATTGTCAACGACAAGAAGCCTGAGACGATGATGGAGAAAATGTAGGTCTAGTGACTCGACACGCAAATTTTGGAACAAGAAAAGTGCCGAATTTGCGTGTCAGGCTAGGCGCAAAGCACAACAATAGCGGGCTATTGTGAGCATTTGCAACGACGCATGGCGCGCAAAGGCGGTGCTTTTACGTTTCAAAATTTGCGTGGCGAGACACTAGCTTTCGCAGCTTCGACTTTCACTTTGACCTGACCCGGAAAACCGGGTCAGGTCACTGCAATATTTCTGTCATGTCAATCATTCTTTTACTGTGTGGCGTAGCGTTGGTTGCCACCATGGGCTATGCCGTTCAGCGCGGTGCAACTTGCACCGTGGCCGCGATGGACGAACTACTTCGCGACAGGCGCGCAACCCGAATGCTTGCTCTGCTGGAAGCGTCGATGTGGGTGGCGGGCGGCCTGTTGATTGGGAACGCGCTCGGCTTGATGCCACCGATGCCAGCAGGCTACGCCATAACCGTGTGGACGATCGTGGGCGCTGCCGTATTGGGGCTTGGGGCTGCGGTGAACGGCGCCTGTGTGTTTGGCGCAGTCGCCAAATTCGGCTCGGGTAACTGGGTCTACGCGGCCACGCCGATAGGCTTTTATTTTGGCTGCGTCGTTGGGCAAGCGTCACTCGCCCACATGATTCCACAAAAATTGGCCCAATCGTCATGGGCTTTTCATACGCCGCCCTGGTTGGCGTTTGCGGTGGCAACCTTGATGGCATGGCGAATCTTACGGCCACTGTGGCGCACGTGGTACGGGCCCTCGGCGCAGCAGTCGCGTACGAGCGCGCTCATTGGAAAAGTTTGGCAACCGCACGCGGCAACGCAAGTCATTGCGATCACTTTTCTTTTCACGCTCTGGCTGTTTGGCGCGTGGGCCTACACCGACGTATTAGCCGAGTGGGCGCGCGGACGGTTCACCAATACCGCCGAGCGTGGCTTGCTGCTCGTGGCTCTTTGGGCGGGTGCCGCCCTCGGTGGGTGGACGGCAGGTCGCTTTCGCTCCCAACGCGCTGACGTAGCAGGCGTTGTACGTTGCCTGCTTGGGGGAACACTGATGGGAGCAGGAAGCGTGCTCATCCCTGGCAGCAACGACGGTCTGATTTTGACCGGCATTCCGCTCTTGTGGCCGCACGCGTGGGTGTCGCTCGCGGTGATGTGTGTGATGATCGCGATTTACCTGATGGTTGTCGCGAAAAAAACGTCTTAAACGAGAGCGGTTCGGCTACCCCGCGTAGTGCTTCCAGGCATTGACGCTCTGTCTAATGAAATTTGCCTGCTCCTCAAAACGGATGCAGTAATCGCAAATTTTCAGGTGCGCTGACAGCGCTATCTGCTCAGTAGTGGTCAAGTCGCGGTCCTGCCGCGCGGAAATGAGGGCCGCCGCTTTGCGGCAGGAGTCAGCGCTATTCATCGGGCAATAGCCGCTTCATCCGCGCAAAACCACCGCAGCGACAAACACTCACGCAGACGCAATCGGGCTCGATGCAGTAGCACCCACACATTGGCAGAAGAAATCTGCAGGGCCTCGCAGATTTCACTGGTGTCAAATTCCATCCATTCTCGCATCAGGAAAACCCGTCCCATCGTTGGCGGCATCTCAGCAATACAGACATTCATGACTTCCAAAAACTGTTTAGCACTTAGGCTTTGCTCCGGATTCAGCCATTCCGGAGAGTCACGGAAATGCCCATCACTGGCAAAAAGACTGTCTTCCAATTCTGCGTCTTCATCGCCATCAACGGATCGTGCAATTTCGTTTTTGTTTGCACGGATACAGTCGATTATTTTGTATTTGAGGATGCCGACCAACCACGTGGTCAAACTGGATTTACCGCCGAAGCTTTCCGGCTTTTCGAGGGCTGCTAGCAGCGTTTCAGCGACCGCATCTTCAGCCCACACATCATTTCGCAACTGAAGTCGCGCAAAACGCATCAAATAGGGTCGCGAGCTTGCCACATCGCTTGAAAAGGCGCGGTAATCCATCAACAGCTTCAACCTAAATCGCGTTGTGCGTGAGTTGCAAACAACTGCCAATGTTATCAAGGACTTAACAAGTTGGCTGTACGTTCAGATTGGTCCACGCGCCCCATTGGCCCTGAGCCGCGTGCGCGCCTTCGCAGGACTGTCCTGCGACCGAACAAACACAAGACCATCGAGCGCTTTGTTGAAGTCCGCGGCGACGTTAAATGTGGCAAATCGGCCCAGCAGTTCAATGTAGTGCTTGATCAGCATGGGCAAACCAGAGTCTTCAGAGCGCTCTCGTTCGTACGCAATAGCCCCAGGATTTCGCGGATAACCAGATCGGGTCGCTCCCAAAGCACGAAATGGTTTTCGTCCGGCAAGTGAATCACTTTAACAAAGGATTTCGGGGCCATTGATTCGACGACGTCAGGCGTGCGAGGATCGACGAGACGATCTTTGCCACCCTGCATCATTGCAAAAGGCACACGAAGCCGGCTCCATTCCAGATGCATGCGCCCAAGCTCAATAGACAGCCCGAGCATCTCTTCATTTGCCAACAGCATTGATCGGGGCATAAAACTCTGCACGACACGCCAGCTGGCAACGGAGTTGTACCAACGAGGTGCCTCCAAAGACGCCGCGAGTGAACCTGCTATCGATAGCGCGGCACTGATCTTGTCTGCGTGATTGAGCGCCATCCAACCAGCCAGTGCCCCGCCCAGCGAATGGCCAACGACCAACGCCTTTTGTCCTCGCGGGATTAGCTCAGCGAACAGTCTGGCTTGAGCCCTTAAATCGGCCATAACTCGCCCAGCTTCAGAGCCGCCAAATCCTGGTCGATCAACCGCAATTAATTTGGAAAATATTCTCAGCTCGGGCGCAGCCAGATAGTGCGTCCAGGCCTTCCAGTCGCCGGGTGAGCCATGAATGAACATGAGCCAAGGCCTGGGCGGGTATCCGTCCGACGCGGGGGTCACCTCTGCCGTCTGAATGCGGAACGCACCGACAATGCGGGTACTCAGAACCGGCTTGATATCCCCGGAAAAAAGTGATTCAACATCGCCCCGCGGATAGACCGGATTCCACAGCTTTTCGAAGCGTTCACGCGTCGAATGAATGGCGCGGGTCAATGGCATTGGGTGAATGCAGCGCCGAGTCGACAGCGCTCACGCCGGGCCGCCCAAACTATTTTGCAAAAAAACGGGAAATCAAGGGCAACCAGGCGTCGCGTCGAAGCCACAGGAGCAGCGCGCAACAAATCCATACGCCGCACGCGAGAAAGAACAGCTCTCCTCCGTCGCTGCTGCCATCGCCGTTACGAACAGCAATGCCCAGCGGCGTAAACAAGTGAAAGAAAATTGCGCCGCTGATCACTGCCAGCCCGAGCAGCGATCCCAGCACCTGAATCAAGCGCTGCCGGGCGACGAACGCGCCGACAATCAGAAGCGCGGATGCCACGAGCTCTGCCGAGCCGACCACCTTGGCCGAAAAGATTCCACCGGGCGCAAAGACACCGGGGAATCCCAGAGACGCAGCCCAAGGATCCAGCTTGCCCTCGAAGATGTAGACCGTCTCCGGCGAGCCGGTGAACTTGAAGAAGAGCGATTGAATGAACACGAAGGCGACGAAACCGGTGAGGAGCCAGTGCCCATGCTTTTTGATTGCGTCCATCTTGGCTGTCTTTACGAAGATAATGTGTTTGAAAAGTGAAGGCTATTTGGCAATCAGGGCCGGAAATTTGCTATCTGCCAGTCTGTTGAAGCCCTGAACGTCCTTCTTCCACTCCTGCTGAATGTCAGCGTCGTAGTTCAGATAGAGCTTGCCGTCCTGCACCGTAAACTGCTCTGGATCAACCTTGACCAGGTTGCCGTTCGCGACGCCGTAAGCGCAGTAGCCGCCATACTGAGGCGCGTACTTCCCGGGGTTGCCACGAAACAAGTCCAAGTTGCCTTGATTTGAAAACCTCCACTTCGCGTCTTTCCATTCAAAGACAAAGCTGTCGCTACCTTTGACTGGCTTCATCTGAGTGAAGTAGGCAACTGTGTCGTAACCGTTAATTGCCGTGTCTGTGCGCGAAGCAAAAAATGAGGCGTTCGTGAGGGTGTTGATCGCTGGAGCAGCGGAGGCGTGAGCTGTAAACATGACTATCGATGCAATGAAAACAGTACGGGCGAACATGATTTGCAGAAATAGTGTTGATGAGCTTTAGACGATGAGCGTGCTGTTTTCCTTACAGCAGAAGCGTTTGCAACGTATCGAAATTGCGTTGGTTTTGGCGACGACACGCTACTAAAACCAACGTTCGCCACGAGCAACGTCCTCGCGGAATCGACGCCAAAGCACTAGCGGGGACGTCGTTGGAACGCCGTTCGCCGTGTTTTCCTTACCGATGGTGAATGCGAGCGACCATTGCTTAAACATTGCATGGTAGCCGACCAACAACGGCGTGTCGGGATGATAAATATGCGCGCTCTCAGCTGATACGCCGTTGAGCTCCATGACCTGAAGCCCCCGTCCTTCGCGAAAGTGATTGACTGTCGGCGCTCGGAGATCGATGCGGCAAAATGAATACCCAGGCACCGCGTCCAAGAGTCGCGTCATCGCGCGCAGAAGCTCAGGCGTCGCGTGTCTATTTCCATCGAGGAAAACACTGCCGCGACTATGCGCTCCGATCTCGACCAGTTGAACGATAGACCCGCTATCCGGAATAGCGTGCAATTCATCGGCCCATCGTTTGAACAGCATGGCTGAAATCAGCTTTGCTCTGGCGTCCCTCATGATGAGTTCGTGCAAAGTGCTAGCGCCGTCACCGACGACCCCTGGAAACGTCTTGTGCACGATCGACAGAATTTGCGGTGCTTTCGCTGCGGCGCTTCGCGCAACGAACACACCAAACTCCTCGCCATCAACGTAGCGTTGTACGACCACATCGCCAGAGAATCTGGTCAGGTAGCTTTGTGCCGCATCGATATCTCTGGCGACCAACACACCTCGTCCCCTTTGGCCAACATCCGGCTTCAGCACGACGGGTAGGCCGACCTGCTCGACGAAGTCGAGCAGGCTCCGAATGCGATCACGGACCCGGCCCGTAGCGATCAGCACGAACGTGGCTACCAAATCTGGCGCGTTTGCTTGCAATGGATTCAGTGTGACGTGCTTGCGCTCGCCCGCCATGCCACCGTCGCCCAAAATTGGGTTGACGGCGGTGAAAGCCATCGGACTTCGGTGCTTGACTCCAAGCCAGCCGATCCACGCCACGATAGGCACGTAGTAAATCCACCAGGGCCAAAACTCCCAACGTTTTGCGCGGCCAAGCGCAATCGCCAGTTTCTCGCGAGGCTTTAGGTAGGCACTGGCATCGTCAGCGGCTGATTGCCACGGAAATCTGGCAGGACGCATCGTATTTTTACGCACCGATTGAATCCTGCTTACAGCGTTTGTCCTGCAGCCGATCATTGGCGACAGTCGCTGGTGCGCGCCCGAAATTCACCCCGAAACTTTTACCGTGTGCCGTGGCTAGCGCCTCCAATAACGCAAAGTGATGAACGGTGTGACTCGCCAAAAAAATTAATTCGCGTGCAATTGTCGATTGGGTCGTAAGTTCTGTTTGTCCCGCGTGGCCAATGAGAAAACGAACATTTACATCTCGATCAAGCAGCGGCGCGATACTGCTACGAAGACTTTGCAAACTTGTCTGCAGAACACGCAGACGCCTTTGCGCAACGGCGCAATCGCGCTCCAGGCGGTGATCTCGAGCGCGAGCATCGTAATCAACAAGCGGCAATTGAGTGGCGCAATCGTTGGCGCGTAACGCAGGCAGCAGCGCTTCGTAGTGTTCTATGACGTGACGTAGATGCGGGCCAACGATGTCGGAATAGCTGCCCAGGCCCAGCGCGCTGAACCGGTCGGCGACTTCGTACGCCCGATCAAGCAGACTCATCGTGTACTCCAAAATCGCGTTCGACAAACTGCCAGAAATCATGATTGCAAGACGCTGGCCTGGGTTCGCGATAGCAAAGCAGCGTACCCGGTGCAAAACAGAACATTGGGTACGACGCCTGGGGCTAGCGTCAACAGAAGGTGCTGAGTGTGAACCAGCGTATGCACAACAAGTAGCGTGCCATACGTAAACAGCAATCCGCCAAGGACAGCTCTCAGCGCGGCTACGCCGCTGCTGCGCTGTCCAAACAGGCGGCGCATCACGTACGTCCCGAAATAGGTGAGAAACGCGCTGGCACACCAGTGCGCACCTCCGATGCGCAAAGCCTGTATCGGCCCCTCGGACCAATTGGCCCATGTCGCCCACGCGCCGTATGCGGCAGCCCCAAGAACGGCACCGAACCAGGAGTCAGCTAACCGCCGGATCCGTTGGAGCATCGTCCTGCGCGCAGATCGAGGGGTCAGTAAATAAATTGAAACAGGAAGAGCCACGTTCAAATTCGGCGTACGTCAATGCACATTGACGTTGGTCGGATTGCCAGCCGATTCCTTACGTCGTCGGCGAGACGTGCGCACGTGGCTGCGATCGTCTCCGATACGAAAAATTTGCCGTCCGGGCCCTCATGATTTGTAAGGATTTTCGGGCTTGGACGACAAAGCTTTATCAGACACAAGCACTCTCCGCAAACTCAACACAGGATCAAACAATGAAGTCTTTTAAACCGATACTTCTCGCTGCCGCATTGCTCGGCTCCGTCGGCGCGGCTGCGCCCGCAGCCGCACAATTTGGCGGTTCGTACGACAGTGAAAGCTGGAACCTGTACTACATGCAGTCGCTGCGTCCGTCCGCGGCCAAGATGGCCGCAACAGACAAGAAGAAGGTCATGGACATGGAGATGTCCATCCAGAAGATGCGAGCTGATCACACCATGACGATGATCAAGATGGACGCTGATCACAAAATGGCTATGGCCAAAATGCGCCGTGAACTCCAGGAATTTATTGTCGGCAAGGGCGCGTTTTAGCAAACGGCATTTTGCTGCTTTTGTAAGGAACGCAGACGTGCAGCGACAAAGTATCAGCGAGCGAGGGAACGACACGAACTGTAAGCGTGTTGCCGTCGCCCATTATGTCAAGAGGCAATTGCCTTTTTTGGTTAACACTTAGGGGATATGAAATGAAACACTTCAAGCAAGCTCTGGCAGCAATCGTTTTGGCCGGAACTGTTGGCAGCGCCGCGCCAGCATTCGCTTACAACGACGCGCTCTACGGTAGCGATCAGTGGTCTCGCGAGTACATGGTTAACGTGCGCCCAATGGTTGCAAAGATGCCTATGGCCGACAAAAAGAAGGTCATGGACATGGAAATGGCGATCATGAAAATGGAAGCCGACCACAGCATGACCATGATGAAAATGGATGTCGATCACAAAATGGCTATGGCAAAAATGCGCCGTGAACTCGAAGAGTTCATCATCGGCAAAGGCGCGTTCTAGTTCGCTGCATTTCTTAGCAGTCGACGCGTGGGCACGCGATGCCCACGCGCTTCTAGACTTTGATTTTGGGCACTCGCCCCATCAAATAAAACTCATCGTTTGGCCGCATGCTACTCATGTTGGCGAGGCGATTGCTCATTCCGAAGAATGCGGTGATTGAGCCGACGTCCCAGATGTCGTCGTCAGTAAATCCGAGCGCTCGCAGCACCACAAAATCAGCTTCGTTGATTTCATTGGAGTGTAGACAGACTTTCAATGCGAAATCGAGCATCGCACGCTGTTTTTCAGTGATCTCGGCCTTGCGATGATTGATGGCAACCTGATCTGCGATACGCGGATTCTTTGTGTAGATGCGCAGGATTGCACCGTGCGCCACAACGCAATAAACGCAGTCGTTCGCACCGCTCGTCGTCACCACAATCATCTCGCGCTCGGCCTTGTTTAGCGCGGGTGTCTCCTTGAGCATCAGCGCATCGTGATACGCGAAAAAGGCGCGGCATTCTTCGGGCCGGTGCGCCAGCGTGAGAAATACATTGGGGATGAAACCAGCTTTCTGCTGCACTTCGAGCATGCGCGTACGAAGGTCTTCTGGAATGTCGGACAACTCAGGCACGGGGAAGCGAGAGATCTCATCCATGGCGTCGCTCAGGCCGCCGGCGGAACGTAGCCGCTCGCGGTTTCGCCGCCGCCGGTGAAGAAGTATTTATCCATCTGCTCGGCAAGATATTTACGCGCTTTGGGATCGGCCAGGCCCAGTCGATTTTCGTTGATGAGCATGGTCTGATGCTTGAGCCACGCGGCCCACGCCTCCTTGCTCACATTCTCATAAATGCGTTTGCCAAGATCGCCGGGATATGGCGCGAAATCGAGGCCTTCGGCTTCTTTGCCAAGTTTGATGCATTGAACTGTGCGTGCCATATTTTTCTCTCTCTAAATTTGCTTGACGTAGACCTGTGAAGCCCGCTCAAAGTTATAGAGCGCCTGCTTCTTCTCAGGTAGATCAGTGACCGTCGCGGGCGTAAATCCGCGCTCCAGAAACCATGCCGCGGTGCGCGTCGTGAGCACGAACAGCGTGTTGATGCCCTGCTCTTTCGCGGCTTTCTCAATCGCTTTCATGAGCCGTTCGCCATAACCTTCGCGGCGGTAGTCGGGATTCACCGCGAGGCACGCCAGCTCGGCTTTGCCAGCCTCGGGAAACGGATACAGCGCAGCGCAGCCGATGATCTGCCCATCGTGCTCTGCTAGATAAAAACGCTCCACCTCGCGCTCGATGAGCGCACGCGGACGCGCGACCAGTACGCCCTGCCGCTCCAGTGGCTCGATGATCGAGAGCAACGCGCCGACGTCTTCGATGGTGGCTGGACGCAAATTGTCGAGACTATCAACCGAAATCATGGTGCCGATACCGTCGCGGGTGAACAATTCCTGCAGAATCGCGCCATCGGACTTGCGGCCGATCAAATGGGCACGTCCGACGCCCTTCTGGCAGGCGCGCACGGCTGCCGACAGGAAGAACTGAACGTCCGACGCCTGCGGCGCTTTGCTGGCGATGGCGGACGCC
This sequence comes from Burkholderiales bacterium, assembly GCA_025352105.1. Lineage (GTDB taxonomy): Bacteria > Pseudomonadota > Gammaproteobacteria > Burkholderiales > Casimicrobiaceae > Casimicrobium. The sequence continues at coordinate 46,967 of JANXUB010000136.1, forward strand.
TCGCGCGTGTACAGCGTGGACATCACGGAGCCATCGGCTTCGAGTACGCCCGGTGTGTCAAGCAAAAAAATCAGTTTGGACGCTTTGAGCGCAATCGCAGTCTGCGTCGCGACCTCTTCTACCGTCAGGTTGAATGTGTCGCCCGAGGTCGAATAGCCGAGCGTCGACATCAACACGATGTCCCCGTCTTTCAGGCAATCGTTGATCGCCTGGGCGTCAATGCGGCGCACCTCACCGCTGTATTTCATGTCGACGCCATCAACCACGCCAATCGGTTTGGCAACGATGAAATTTCCGCCGGTGACACGGTTGTGAACCGGTGCGACAGACGCCGTGCGTGGAGCCATCGACAGCGCAGCTTCGATGCGGGCGCGAGCACGAGCGCTGGCTCCGATCACGCTGCCGAGCTGTGACTCGTCGGTGATGCGTATGCCTTTGTGATAGCGGCTCTCCATGCCGCGCTGCTCAAGCAGTTTCTCAACCTGCGGTCGCGCGCCGTGCACCAGCACGAGCCGGATGCCAAGGCTCGCCAGCAAATTCAAATCAGCGATGAAGTTGGGGAACGTGTCGTCCGCGACGACCTCGCCGCCGAAACATACGACGAACGTCTTGCCACGAAACGCGTGGATATATGGCGCGGACCCGCGAAACGACGGCACAAACGCGGAGAGTTCGGTGCTGGGGTGCGCGGCGGCGTGGGTGGGCGACACGGGCGAGGCGGAAATGGGGGAAACAGGGTCAGGAGGCATAAACCGGATTCTATCGGCGCATTCTCCCGGTCATCGCACGGGCTGCGCTGGTGTGTAAAAAATCAGCCGAATCGCGCTACATTCGTGCCATGTGGCGATTTTTGATCCGGTTACTGCAACTTCCGCTGGCGCTCATTCTGATGTTCTACGAGTGGGGCTGGCAGAGCCTTGCTCACGTTTTTGACTTTCTCGCCAAGCTGCCGCTGTGGCGCGCGATGGAGGACGGCATCCGCCGCCTGCCGCCGTGGGCGGCGCTTGTGTTGTTTGTATTGCCCAGCGCCGCGCTGCTACCGGTCAAACTCGGTGCGCTCTGGCTCATTGCGCAGGGTCATGAGATCGCTGGCGTGGTCGTCATCCTCGTCGCGAAAATTGTCGGTACGGCAGTGGTCGCCCGGCTTTTCTCGCTGACGCAGCCAGCGCTGTTGCGCCTTCGCTGGTTTGCCGCGTTTTATCGCTGGCTGATTCCGTGGAAAGACGCGTGGCTCAACGCGATACGCGCCAGTTGGCCATGGCGCGTGGGACGCGTGATGAAGTTTCGCGCGAAAAGGGCGGTGACGGCGGCGTACCGACGCGTATTTCCGGCGAGGTAGCACTCGCTCCCTAAAATCGGGAGCATGTCGTCCAAGCTCCTCGAAAATTTAAACGAACCGCAACTCACAGCGGTTACCCTTCCCCACACGTCCGCGCTCATCCTCGCCGGTGCCGGTTCCGGCAAAACGCGGGTGCTGACTACCCGCATCGCATGGCTCTTGTCCACCGGACAGGTCAGCGCATCTGGCGTTCTGGCAGTGACCTTCACCAACAAAGCCGCGAAAGAAATGGTGCTGCGGCTCTCGTCGATGGTGCCAGTGAACGTGCGCGCCATGTGGATTGGCACTTTTCACGGATTGTGCAACCGCTTTCTGCGCATGCACTGGCGCGAAGCCAATCTGCCGCAGAGCTTCACCATCATGGATACGCAGGATCAGTTGTCGCTGATCAAGCGAATCCTGAAGGCGAACAACATTGACGACGAGAAGTTTCCGCCGAAGCAATTGATGTGGTTTATCTCCAGCGCGAAGGAAGAAGGTCTGCGCCCAAACGCAGTGGAAGCGTTTGATGACTATTCGCGCAAGCAGGTTGAGCTGTATCAACTCTACGAGGCAACCTGCCAGCGTGAAGGCGTCGTCGATTTTTCGGAACTGCTGCTCCGTTCATACGAAGTGCTCGCGAAGTTTGAAGCGCTGCGTGAGCATTACAACGCTCGCTTTCGTCACATACTCGTTGACGAGTTTCAGGATACCAACACGCTCCAATACAAATGGCTGCGGCTCCTCGCGGGCCCCAATACAGCGGTGCTGGCCGTGGGCGACGACGATCAGTCGATCTACGCATTTCGCGGCGCAAAAGTCGCCAACATGCAGCGCTTTGAGCATGATTTTTCGCCGGCAAAAATCATCAAGCTTGAGCAAAATTACCGCAGTCACGGCAGCATTCTTGACGCCGCCAACGCGCTGATCCGCAACAACAACGGTCGTCTTGGCAAAGAGCTGTGGACCGATCAGGGCCACGGCGAGCCGATTCGCGTTTTTCAGGGCTATAGCGACGGCGAGGAAGCGGCGCACATCATAGACACCATCAAGAACGCGATGAATGATGGCGTGCCGCTCGATGAGATTGCGATTTTGTATCGCTCGAACGCGCAGTCGCGAATGTTTGAGCACGGGCTGTTTAACGCGCGCATTCCGTATCGTGTTTATGGCGGTTTGCGCTTTTTTGAGCGTGCCGAGATCAAGCATGCGATGGCGTATTTGCGGCTCGTGAACAATCCGGACGATGACAATGCGTTCTTGCGCGTGGTGAATTTTCCGCCGCGCGGCATCGGCGCGAAATCGATTGAAAATTTGCAGCAGGTTTCCGCGAGCACGGGCGTGACGTTGTGGCAAGCCGCGTGCGGCGGTGGCGCGGGTAGCCGCGCGCAGGTCGCGATGGCTCAATTCATCGGTTTGATTGAAGGCATGAGGATCGGCACCAAGGGCCAGCCGTTGCCCGAGATCGTGCGGCACCTGCTCGATGCCAGCACGCTGAGGGCGCACTACACCGCTGACAAAGACGGTCAGGAGCGCATTGAAAACCTGGACGAGCTCATCAATGCGGCTGATACTTTCTTACGGGAAACCGGCGGCGTCGTTCAGGTCGAAAATCTCGACGGCACGATGTCCGACAGCGATGACCCGATGAGCGCATTTCTGGCGCATGCGTCGCTCGAATCGGGCGACACGCAGGCGCTCGAAGGCCGCACCGCGATTCAGATGATGACCGTGCATTCAGCGAAAGGGCTGGAGTTCGATTATGTGTTTATCACCGGGCTGGAGGAAGGCCTGTTCCCGCACGACAATTCGCTGAAAAATGATGACGGCGGGCTGGAGGAAGAGCGTCGCCTGATGTACGTTGCGATTACGCGTGCGAGAAAGCGCCTGCACTTGACCTACGCGCAGATGCGCATGCTGCACGGGCAAACGCGCTACAACGTGCCGTCACGTTTTCTCGACGAAGTGCCGCCGGAATTGCTCAAATGGTTGTCGGCAAAACCGAGAAACTTACTCGCGATGGAGCCGAATGAGCCGTTCTCCAACAACGGCAATTTCGGCAATCCGAATGTGTCGGCGTTTGCGGCATCCATTGGCAGCCAGACGCGGAATGATTCCGGCTTCCGCATTGGCCAGCAGGTGTCGCACGCGAAATTTGGACAGGGCGTGATCATCAACGCCGACGGATCGGGCAAAAACATTCAGGTTGAAGTGAATTTCACCGATCACGGCATCAAGCGGCTGGCGCTGGAATATGCGAAGTTGACGGCGGTTTAGCGTTCCTGAAACGCTGACATTAACGGGCAGCTACATGACGCACGCCAAAGTCGCAGCCGCAACCGGATTTCCGCGTGCGTCTTCGGCGATGACATGCAGCAAACTTGACCCGCGACGCACTTCGCGGGGGACGCGGACCGTGGTGGTGAACGCACCCGACGCGTCGGCGGTGAGCGTGCCGTGAGCACGCACTACCGCGTCATGCTTGAGTGTTTCGCCTTTGTTCTCGCCGGCTTTTACGGCTGTGACGAGGCCGTTTTCGGTCACGGCGTAGCGGAGACGAAGCGCCGGGTTTGCGTCGACCAATTTGCCGCTAAGCAGCAGGCCATCAGCCTGCCACTGCGAGGCCAAACTGAATTTCGCCGATGACGGTACCGCTGAAGCCGAACCGCCACCGCGTGTCCAGCTGCGATCATCCTTACCGTTAACAAATACCTGCGGCGTATAGACGCCCGACGCGCCGCCGCTTCGTGCTAGCGTGGTTTGCCGTTGGGAAAATGCTGGCTGCGCGAATGCGTCTTTCCAGCCGATGTAATCCCAATAATCGACGTGAAATGCGAGCGGAATGACGTTTTTATCTTTCGCCCCACGCGTTTGCGCGACGGTTTGCGACAGCCATTGATCTGCAGGCGGGCAAGAGTTGCAGCCTTCCGATGTGTAGAGCTCGATAATCGTGGGAACGGCGGCTGAGCTGACCGTGGTGCAGGATTCGTTAGCTGCATTGGCCACCGACGCGGCCCCCAGCAGAGTAAGGGTGATGGACAGCACAGCGGGTTGCAAACGATTGATCATGACGACGCTCCTGAAGACGATTGTTTGGCATTGTCGCGCGTGAAGTGAAAGCCTTACACCGAGGCATGCGTGCACAGCTATGGGAGTTGCGTCAGGTGAGGCGCGTTGTCGCCCAAAGAAAAATTGCGTCTTGAGGCGGTGTGTTGCGAAATAAATGGCAGATCATGTCAGTTGCGAAGACTGGTTTTTTACTGTCAGCTTTTTCATTAATCGACCAACGTGTCGGGGGTAGCAGCCAATTTAGACAAAAGTCGAGTAGGTAACTTTTCAGCTTGCAGCCCCTAATCAGCGTGGAATACAGAGAAAAGCTATATCTGACGACTCGTAAAATTTGTAACGCTACGTTGAGGCAGGCGAATCACTCCGCTAGCACCCTCCGCCACCGCCACAACCGCCTCCACAGCTGCTACCACCGCCGTCGCTGCCGCTACCGCTACCGCTACCGCTGCTGCCGCTCCCACAGCCGCTGCTACCGTCGCTCGATCCGTCGCCCCAGGTGGCGTCGCCCTTTGAACTCGGGCTGCTGTCGGTGCCACGGCTACTGCCGCCGCCGTCGCCGCTGGAGCTTGTTTCCGACATTGCGGTGTAGCGCTTTTGCAGGTCAGCGAGCGCATCGGGTGAGTACAGGCTGCCGCCGGGAATACCGAGTTGCTGATCGAGCGAAAAAAGATCGTGGCCCGACAGCGCCGTCGCGCCAGCGACACCCGCCAATCCCGCCACGCCGAGCGCCGCGCCCGCGCCCATCCCCTACGTCCGTGCGAGGCCGTCGCGTTTGGCTTTTTCGTCGCCATGGGTCGGCGCATGATGCAGAAATTTACCGAACGCCTGTTGGCAAAAATCGGCGTACTGCTGGGTCAGCAAGATGAACTCATGCCACGCCGTGTCGACCGCGACGCTTGGCATACCGAAATTCGCGCGCCGATGCTCGTTGATCATGCGAAACCAGGTGCGCAGCCCTTCGAGCACCATGGTGGTCTGTTCGTGCGACAAGTGCGGGTACGCCTGCTCCAACTTGAAGCGCAAGACGCGCGGAAACGGATATTGCTCGATGAACAGCCGACGCGCTTCGCGTTCGCGCTTGCCTCTGCGAATGCGGTAAATCACCCAAGCGATGAAGGCAACGATGAGCATGAAAAAGACAAGCACGGGGTTCATGGCAATCTCCATCTGTGATGCGCAGGACGAGCTCGCTGGCAGGTCGCGCGTACGTAATGAAATACGTATTCCGATTTAAAAGCGCGCCAACCGCATAATTGTCGCAATTATTCCATTACATAAAGGAGATAGCGCAATGAACGCAATTGATCTGAAGGGCCGTGTCGCGGTGATTACGGGCGGGGCGCGCGGCATTGGCTACGCGGTTGCGGAGCGCTTTATTGCGAGCGGCGCGAAGGTGGCAATCTGGGACATCGATCCCGCAACGACCCAGGCGGCTGCCGGAAAATTGGGCGCTGGCACGCTGGCTATCGTCGTCGATTTGACGCAAGAAGGTGCCGTCACTGCCGCGACCCAGAGCACGCTGGAGGCATTCAGTCAGATCGACATTCTGGTCAACAGTGCGGGCATTACGGGACCTAATTTGAAGACTTGGGAATACACGCCCGCCGACTTCCGCAAGGTGATTGACGTCGATCTCGTCGCGCCGTACCTTGTGTGCCGGAGCGTCGTGCCGCACATGATCAAGGCCGCCTACGGACGTATTGTGAATATTGCGAGCGTGGCGGGCAAAGAGGGCAATCCCAACGCGCCCGCATACAGCGCGGCAAAGGCCGGGTTGATTGGCCTGACCAAGTCGCTCGGCAAGGAATTGGCGACGACGGGCGTCGCCTGCAACTGCATCACACCCGCCGCTGCACAGACCGAAATGTTCAGCCAAATGTCGGCAGAACACATCAACTACATGAAGTCAAAAATTCCAATGAACCGCTTTGTACTGGTCGAGGAAATCGCAGCGATGATCGCGTGGCTCTCGTCCGAGGAATGCTCGTTCACCACGGGCGGCGTGTTTGATATTTCGGGCGGCCGGGCGACGTACTGAGGAAACGCTGAATAAATCGCCACCCCGTCGAAGGACGGGGCCTACGCCCGACGCAAGTGGTTGATTTTGTTGAGAGCCCGCCCCGGCGGAGGCCGGAGGCGTGGACACCGGGCATCAAAGGTATGGAGAGAAAATGCATTGATTCGGCGTCTCCTTGACGTCACTACGTTTGCAGGCGCACTAATCAACCTTCGCGCCAGAAGCCTTAACCACCTTCGCCCACTTGTCAATTTCAGCCTTGATGTGGGCCGCAAACTGCTCCGGCGTGTTGCCCACCGCGTCGGCCCCTTGACCGGCAAGGCGATCTTTCATTTCGGGCGTCTGCAACGCTTTGGCGACGGTTTGCGACAGTTTGTCAATGATCTCTTTCGGCGTTCCGGCGGGTGCCAGAACGCCAAACCACGAACTCGCCTCAAAGCCCGCGACACCCGACTCACCGATGGTCGGTACATTTGGCAAAGCGGGCGAGCGCTTGCTGCTGGTCACCGCGATCGCCTTCAGCTTTCCGCCCTTGATCTGCGGCATCACTGATGGTGCGTTGTCAAACATCACGTTGACCTGACCGCTCATCACGTCGGGCAGCGCCGCCGACGAACCCTTGTACGGCACGTGTGTCATCTGCACGCCCGCGAGCTGCTTGAATAACTCGCCCGATAGGTGAATCGACGTGCCGTTTCCGCTCGAAGCGAAGGTCACTGCATCAGGTGACTTCTTCGCGGCATCGATCAAGTCTTTCACGCTGTTGACGGGGTAGTTGGGTGCCGCAACCAGCACGTTCGGAACGCCAGCCACCAGCGACACAGGCGAAAAATCCTTGACCGCGTCGTAGGGCATTTTGGGATACAGCGTCACGTTGATCGCATGCGTTCCGACAGTGCCCATGAGGAGCGTGTAACCATCCGGCGCGGACTTGGCCACGTAGTCCGACCCAATATTTCCACCCGCACCCGCTTTGTTATCGACGATCACTGGCTGGCCCAGTGCTTTCTGCAAGTCGGCCGCAACCGCGCGCGCCAGGATGTCGGTCGTGCCACCCGGCGGGAACGGCACCACCATTTTGATGGGCTTGTTCGGGTACTGCGCGTAGGCCGAAATCGCAATGCTCGAGAGCGCCAATGCCAGCCATTTATTTGCAACGTGTTTCATGTGCTTCCTCCTCGGAAAATTTTCAAGCTAGTTTCTGCGTGCGCTCTGCACACCCTTCACCTGCGTCACCTGCACCAACGCACCGCGTAACTGATCGATACTTCTCACCTCAGCCGTGAATTTCATTTTCGCCATGAAATCGCGCGACAAAGTGTTCACAGCCGTGACGTTAATTTTCTCTCGCGCCAGCACGTCCGAAATGTCGCGCAGCAAGCCCTGACGATCACTCGCGATCACCTCGATCTGCACGCTGAACACCTCATTTTGCGCCGCTTCGCCCCAATCGGCGGTGATGATGCGGCCCGGCTCCTGCGCCATCATGCGGATGACGTTGCTGCAATCATGGCGGTGAATGGTGATGCCTTTGAGCCGTGTGACAAACCCCACAATAGGGTCCGGTGGCACCGGTTTGCAGCACTTGGCGAGCCCCGTCATCAGCTTGTCAACACCCACCACCAGAATGCCGCCGCTGCCCGATTTCGCCTTGCTTCGGCTGGTGTGTACTTCTCGCGCTTGTGGGTCGGGCGTGGCCTCGAGCAGGCCGGCCGCTTTTCGAATCGAAAGATCGAGTTCGCGCGTGTTTAGTTCGGCGCGACCGACTGCACCAAACAAATCATCGGTCGACTTGAAGCCTGCTTCCTGCGCGAGTTTGTCGAGACTCAGCGCAGTCTGTCCATGCCGCTGCAAATCTTTTTCAACAACCGCGCGGCCATGCGACAACGTTTCTTGCGAGTCGAGCGCATTGAACCACTGCCGTACTTTGCCGCGCGAACGGCTGCTGTGCAAATAGCCGTTGTCCGGGTTCAACCAGTCGCGCGACGGGCCGCCTTCTTTGACGGTGATGATGTCAACGCGCTGCCCATTTTTAAGCGGCGTCGTCAGCGGCACCATCATGCCATCCACCTTCGCACCGCGACAGCGATGGCCGAGCCCCGAATGCACGGCGTAGGCAAAGTCAATTGGCGTCGAATCCTTCGGCAGATCAATGATCTTGCCCTGCGGCGTCAACACAAAAATAGTCTCTTCAAATAACGACGATTTGAATCCCGCCAGCAATTCTCCGGGCGAGCTGACCTCCTTGCCCCACGACAACACCTGCCGCAAGCTTGCGATCTTCGCCGCGAAACTGGCGTCGCGTGCAGCCTGTCCGCCCTCTTTGTAGTTCCAGTGCGCTGCGACACCGAACTCGCTCGACTGATGCATGTCCTGGGTGCGAATCTGCACCTCAAGCGCGCGATTATGCGGACCAATCACGCTCGTGTGCAGCGAGCGATAGTTGTTCGCTTTGGGCTTCGCGATGTAGTCGTCAAACTCGCCAGGCACCGGCTGAAACATGCTGTGCACGATGCCGAGCGTCGCGTAACAGTCCTTCATCTCAGGCACGATCACGCGCAGCGCGCGGATGTCGTAGAGCTCTTCAATGGCGCAGCGCTTGCGTTTTAATTTGTCGTAAATTGAATAGATATGCTTCGAGCGACCGCTGATTTCGCCCGTGATTCCGGCCCTCTCAAGCGCGTCGCGCAACACCGCTTTCGTCGTGTCAATATAGGCTTCGCGCTCGATGCGAGTTTCGTCGAGGAAGCGCGAAATGCTGTGATATTGCGCAGGCTCCAACAGGCGAAGCGACAAGTCCTCCAGCTCCCACTTAATCTGCCATACGCCGAGACGATTGGCCAGCGGCGCGAACACGTCCATCACCTCTCGCGCTTCGGCTTGGGCGCTGTCATTTCGGCGCGCTTCGGTGGACAGCGCCGCGCTGCGCAATGACACCAATCGCTCGGCGAGCTTGATCAAAACGACGCGCACGTCGTCCACCATTGCCAGCAACATTTTGCGCAAAGCTTCAGTTTGTTGCGCCTGCTCTGCGGCCAATGCATGCGTCGTCGGTGCGGCAGACGACTTTGATAGCCCCTGCATGGTCGCCATTCGGTGCACGCCAGAAAACAGATTCGTGATCTCAGGGCCGAACGCTTCCAGCACCGCCGCTTCAGTCTCGGCGTCAGCGGGCAACACCGTGAGTTGGGCCGCGATCACGCAATCCTCATCAAGGCGAAGTTTTTGCAGCAACTCACCTGACGCTGCGCCGCGCAACGCCGCCGCGTGGCCCGCGCGCGCCTCGATCCACGCCAGCGCGTCGGCAGGCCGCTCGACCGGTGCGGCGGGCGGCGCAGGACTTGCGCGTTTGGTTACAGCGGTGTGAGGCATGCCGAAATTATCGCGGAGATGGGCGATCCCGCGCTACGCGGCATCCCGGTCAGCGTCGATCCACACAAAAGCCGCCATGCGCCCCGTCAAGGGGCTTCGGCGATGCGAGAAAAATAGTTCAGGTTGATCGAACGTGCAATAGTCACCGCCAGCAACCGCGTGGATGCCCATCGCCGCGAGCCGCAACCGGGCAATCGCATACATGTCGCAAAGAAACTTTCCGGGCGTTGAGCGCGGGGAAAAATGAGCGGCGGCGCGCGTGTCGTGCTTGATGAAAGCGTCGCGAACATCCTCGCCCACTTCGAACGCTTTTGGCCCAATGCAGGGCCCCATCCATGCCACTATTTCACTCAGATCTGTGCCCATCTCGGTTACGGTGTTCTCCAGTACGCCGCCTGAAAGGCCACGCCACCCGGCATGCGCCGCGCCCACCGCCGAACCATCGCGCGCGGCGAACAACACCGGCATGCAATCGGCAATCTTGATCCCGCAAACGAGGCCCAGCGTATGGCTCACGATGGCGTCGCCAGTGATCGTAGTTGCGCCCAGAGGTGCATTTACTGGCAACGATTCTGCGTGACGCACGTCGACGCCGTGGACTTGATAAACCCAACGAATGGCTTCTACTTGTACGCCCATCGCGGCGGCGACGAGCGTCTCGTTTTCGGCGACGGACGAGCGATCATCTTTTGTCGCGTAACCGAGATTTAATTCGTCGTAGGGCGCAAGGCTGACTCCCCCCCGGCGAGTGGTCACGGCGGCTTTAACGGTAGGCGGCGCAGACCAGTCAGGTTGAACGAGCTGAACCATAAACGACAAGGCTGAGTTAATTGCCACCCCGGCGGAGGCCGGGGCCCACGTCAGGAGTAAGACGTTGATGTTGCTGAGGGCGTGGATACCGGCCTCCGCCGGTATGGCAAACAATAGTTTTAATCAGCGTCTCCTTAACCCGTTCTAATCACGCACATAAATAAATTCATTGCCGTCTTCCTCGAAATCGTCATCGAAATCGTCTTCCTCCGGCAAGTTGTCACGCTCAGCGCGCAAGCCCTTCAGCAGGTTTTTCATGTCCATCGCCATCGGCGCGACGAAGCGCTTTTTCTCGCCCGTAAACGGATGCACCACGGTCAAGCGCCACGCGTGAAGCGCCTGCCGACCGAACATCACGTCACCGCGCTTGCCGTAGGTCGCGTCGCCCACCAGCGGACGCTGCTGGCTCGACAAGTGAACGCGAATCTGATGTGTTCGACCAGTTTCCAGCTTGCACTCCAGCAGCGTGTAGTGCCGCCCCTTGAGCGCCGGACCGCCGAACGCCTCGCGCACTTTGTAATGGGTTATCGCCGTCTTGCCGCCGAACACCACCACTGCCTGGCGCGTGCGATCTTTCGGATGGCGACCAATCATGTTCTCGATCGTGCCACCCTTTTTCACCTCACCATGCACCAGCGCCACGTACTCTCTTGCGGCGCTATGCGACTGAAGCTGGCGCACCAGATGGGTCTGCGCCAACGCGGTTTTGGCCACCATCATCACGCCGCTCGTATCCTTGTCGAGCCGATGCACGATGCCCGCGCGCGCCACGTTCGCGAGCTGCGGGGCATGGTGCAAGAGCGCGTTCAGCAGCGTGCCTTCGCGATTGCCTGCACCGGGGTGCACAACAAGCCCCGGCGGCTTGTTGATCACCAGCAAATGCTCGTCCTCGAAGATCACGCTGATCGGGATGTCCTCGGCCAGCGCTTCGGTCTGAATTTCTGGTTCCGGCAGGTTGGCGATGAGGATTTCGCCGCCGTCGAGCTTCGTCTTCCCGGGCAACACCTCTCCGTCGACCTTGACGTGGCCCTCTTCGAGCCATGCCTTCAACCGACTGCGTGAATGCTCGGGAAAAAGCTGCGCCAGCGCGCCGTCCAGCCGCGTGCCTGCCAATGAGAACGGAATCGTGATTTCCTGAGTCATAGGATCATCCGTACGGTCATAGCGGCATTGCCACTAGCGCCGCGTCCATTTCTGACACCTATAATCCAGTTTGTGTTCGATGTTTCGATGTGATCCTCAGGAAAAGCCATGCGCCTAGCCGCTAAAGTACAAAGTCTTGTTTTCATGCTCCTGGCGAGCGTGCTGTTTTCTGGTTGCGGCACGATGAGTGGCATGTTCGGCAAAACCGAAGACCCGCAAAAGCAGAGCGTAGAGGCATTGTATAAGCGTGCGAAAGAGGCGCTGTCTGCGGGCAACTACGCGGAATCTGTAAAGCTGTACGAAACGCTTGAATCCCGCTTCCCGTATGGCGTGCAGTCGCAACAGGCGATCATCGACACCGCTTACGCCCAATACAAACTTGGCGAGCGTGCACAGGCAATTGCAGCCGCCGACCGCTTCATCAAGCTCTACCCGAACCACGAAAACGTCGACTACGCCTACTACATCAAGGGCTTGTCCAACTTCATTGAAGACTTGGGCCTGCTCTCGTTCATCGCTACGCAAGACTTGTCGGAGCGCGACCAGAAGTCCGCCCGCGAGGCGTACACCACGTTCAAAACCCTGGTCGACAAATTCCCGCAGAGCAAGTACACCGGTGATGCACGCCTGCGCCTGCGCTATCTCGTTAACGCGCTGTCACAGAACGAGGCGCACATCGCACGCTACTACTTCAATCGCGGCGCCTATCAGGCCGCAATCAACCGCGCCCAGAGCTGCATCACGAACTTCCCCAACACCCCCGCCAACGAAGAAGCGCTGCGCATCATGGTTCAGAGCTACCAAGCGATGGGCAACACCCAGGTAGCCGCCGACACCGAGCGCGTTTATCGCTCGACGTACAACCGCACGGCGGTTGATTCCGGCTCGGCCTGGTGGAAGTTCTGGTAGGTCAGCTTTTCGTCGAAAGCCCCGCTGTACTGGGGCTAGCACGATTAAACTGCAACAGTTGACTTTTAGCCGAAAACGCTTCTAGCCCAAAGGCTACGAGCTTTTTAGTGCCAAGTCGTTGCATTAGACGACCTCTATTCAGCCGATTCCAAACCGTTTTTTCGCCATGCTCGTTGCGTGTTAAAAAACGTCGCGACATGGACGCGCGCTCTCGTAAACGACATCGGCGGCAGGCTGGCACGCAGAATCCTGCCGTAGCCTCTCGTCACCAGCCGGTCACCACAAATCGCGAGCACGCAACGAGGGTCAAATGCGGTCATCAAATGGGATCAGACATCATCCAATCGGTAAGACACGATTTATTGATCGAGCAGGCTCAAAATTTTCGCACGTTCAATTTAAGTCTGTCTGACGCCATGGTTTTCGCTAAATTTTGCCCATCACCAACAAAATGACGAGAACGAGGACGACGAGGCCGAGGCCACCGCTGGGACCGTAACCCCAGCTTCTGCTATGGCCCCAGCTCGGCAGCGCGCCAACCAGCAAGAGAACGAGAATGATGAGAAGAATGGTGCTGATGCTCATGATTGGATCCTGGATATTTGTTGGGAGGTTTACTGTTTTGGCGCGGGTGGCGTGATGATCACCGTGGTGCCATCACCTGACTTGCCGGGCTCGCCTTTTACGCCGTCGTTACCGGGCATGCCGGGCGCTCCTGTGCTGCCTGTGCTACCCGTACTACCCGTACTACCCGTGCTGCCGGTGTTACCCGTGTTGCCCGGCGCGCCCTGTGGGCCTGCTGGACCCGGCACTACCACTGTCGGGCCGGGGACGGTGACGACGGTTGGCGCTGGGCGATCACACGCGGCGAGCGTTAAGGTGAGTGCTGCAAGCGCGACGGTGGTGACGATGGAATGCTTCATAAGGTGTCCTTAAAATTTATCGGTAAAGTGTGATGAACGACCGGAATGTCGTCATCGAAAAAATGGTGGAGAAAGATCACTGCGCCAATGACAAATCAGTCAGCGTGTCATGCTCACCCATGCCGATGGATTTGCTGGCAACGATTGATGCGGCCATTGCAAACATACGCACCATTTTGCTGTGCGGCGCGTCCCAATATTCAGCGCTGTTGGGCACAAATTTCAGCAGCGCGATGTTGCTGGAGTCTTTGCCTTCGGGAAACCATGGCCGCGCAAACGGCGTCCACAATTCATCAATGCGACCTTGTTCTGCGTGAACTTCGCCGCGACCTGAAATCGATACATATATTGATTTGTCCGTGTCAGTGAACGCGAGGTTGACAGTGCGCAGATGCTCGATTTTTTCGAACCAAGATCGGCGAAAAACCAAATGGCACTCAGGCTGTCCATCTCGAGCGGCGACATGGGGTGACTGACCAACGCGTCATCGTCATCAAGGGTTGTCATCATTGCAACCGACATGCCTTCAATCAGCCTGCTGAGCTGAGTCAATTCTGCGCTGCTTTGCGGGTCGATTTTCATATAACCATCCTTTGATGGATAAACCTCTATGCTCGCCGCGTAACCCAAGTAGCACTATCGGTGACCGCCGTATTCGCCTGTGGGTGCTGTCCTACATCGAGGCGATTGCCGCGCCAAAACCGTTTGCTGTATCCGTCGCGATCAGTGGCGTAGCCATTGCGTGCGGCGGTCTCCAATCCTGCGCAAGGATCAACGCGCGAATAATGTGCGCGCAAATAATGCGTTCAGACACGTTTTATTGCAATTTAATCGTGTCTGAAACCATGGTTCCCCAACGTAGCCGCGTGGCTTCATGAAGCGAATCATTCGCCGCTATTCCCGCAGAACATGGGAAGCGGGTTTTAATCGTTGTGCCGCGAGTCCCCGTCCACAGCACCAATTTTGCGTGGCAAGGCTTAAATCAGAAACTCACATGATTACTGTTTGGCTATGCACAAGGGTCAATTGAAAAAAGACTGACCTCGGTTCAACCGAAATGACATTTGTGCGCAAGCACCACCATACGCCAAATCGCCGCTTTGAGTGGCGGTCGCACTACGTCCAATATAGCCAATGCCAAACTGCACGGTTTGAGCCCCAAGAGGTGTCGTTACGTCGAAGCTGACCGAGCCGCTGTTGGTATTTACTGTGTCAGTATTGCTAACCGAAATAGAGGGGGAGCAAAACGACGTTGCGTAGGAGGTCAGTCCCAGCCCGTTCACGATCACATGGCCAATTTTGCAGGGTAGTTGCGCTGGGAGCATACCGGTCTGGCATGCGGGTGTCGCTGCAATTGACGCAAAGTTAAAGGTTGAATGGAGGCGATTCAATTGAAATGTCATTTGCGCGCAAGCACCACCGTACGCCAAATCGCCGCTTTGAGTGGTGGTCGCACTACGTCCGATATAGCCAATGCCAAACTGCACGGTTTGAGCACCTAGAGGCGTCGTCACGTCGAAGCTAACCGAACCGCTGTTGGTTCGTTCGGTATCAGTGTTGGTAACCGAAATAGAGGGCGAGCAAAACGACGTTCCGTAGGAAGTCAGTCCAAGCCCATTCACGATCACATTGCCGATTTTGCAGGGCATCTGCGATGGAAGCATGCCGTTTTGACATGTGGGTGTAGTCACGAGCACAACGCTTGACGCAGGCGTTGCGGATGCCGCGCAAAACACTACTCCCTCGCCTACATATCCGGCGGCAATACTCGCCTGATAAGTCGCAGCGCTTGCAGTGTATCGGTGGTTCGACGTTCGTTGCCCACTGCCTGATCGAAACCCACGGTAAATAGGAGTCGAGTTTGCTGCGCAGCCGCCGCCGACTGCACGGGTCACAGCGAAGTCGTAGCCTTCAAAACTAAATCCGGGAGGCGGCGCGGCAACAAGGCGTTCACAATCGATCCCTTTAACACCGTAGAAATGTGATCGGGTGAACGGATTATCAACGGCGATGTAGAAGCGACAAATCGACGAGGTTCCTGCGGGCGCGGCCAACGCGCTGGCCGCCGAAAAGCTCATTCCAGTCCGCATAAACGACGCTGTTGCATCCAGCGAAGCTTGCTCAGTTGCGCGACCGGTTAAAAAATGTGCGTCAAGCGCCTCGTTGTAGTACTCAATTACAGTCTGCGCGAAAGCGACCGGTGCGAAAAAACTGCATGCGAACAGCGCAGCTGCAAGTAGCCGTGGACTCGTTAGCCGAGCACTGTGGCAACGGGCTACAAAACTAAACAGAGGCCGAAAGCAACTCGTCATAAAAAATCCTTGGAGCACAGCGCATGCGTTCATGCGGTGCGGTTCAGCATAGCAGTTCAACTTTTACCCTCAACACTCCGATGATTCTGATCGTGTACTTTGCTTGTGAGCTCCGCCGAAACAACGGCCCGCATTTCATTGACAATGGGTCAGACGGTTTATTGACCGAGTGAGCTCCAGATTTAGCGCATTCTCAACTTAATGGCGTCTGACGCTATTGTTTCTACAGGCATCGCTTACGCAGACGAGCTGTACTACTGCCCTGCGATTTTGGCTGCGCTCGGACGACGAGAGACTGCGCTGTCGGTTCATGAACGCGAACGGTATACCTCGGCGCTCGACCTCCTGTGAAGCACGATCTGCTGCCCACTTGCCGATGAAAACGACAACTCGCGGCGCAAGGTTATCTAGCCAGCGGCCAAAGTGGTTCTGAAGACAGCTATTCACACTGTTGATTCCTGGCCTCGCGTCTCTTCCGGTACGGCAACGAACCACGTTGAAATAAGCGATGTCTTCGAGCGACAGGCCGCATTCAGCAAGTGGGAAGTAGTTGCCGTGAACGGGCCACTGGGGGATGAAAGTCTGAAGCACTGTGTGGAGTTCTTGGTACTTGACTTCGTTCGGCGTATCTCTCAGGCCCCGGAGTGCGGCTGTGTACGGTCTGTTCTGGCGTTCGAGAGTTTTGGGTGTTGCAGGGTTCTGCCCGACGAGAGCGACACGACGCTTCCAGTAGTTCTCACCGAAGTAGCCTGGCTGAGGTATGTTCTCATCGGCATCTCGCAGTATGTTGCTGTCCGTGGCACGGGAGCATGCGGCGCAAGAGATGACTTTGACGAACTCGGCATACCAGCTAATGGTGGACATGCAATGCCTAACGTAGAGCTAACCAGGGCCGACGCGGCAGGGTAGCGAGGCGGTTGCGGCTCCGCCTGAATTACATTTTAGGCGTCACTGTCTCTACCGCAGCGCAAGAAATTCAGTGAGGCGATGAACATCGTCCACGGTGCTTAGCCTTACCGTCCACTCGCCCCGCTTGTTTTCGTTTGTGCTGTCGAACAGTCGCCGCAAGGCGCTGAGATCGTACTTCAGCTCCCGGATCGCCGGCGAACGAAGGTAGAAGAGCAGTGACTCGACGTTGACGATGAAAGCGAAGTGTTGCTGACCGTCTGGAGCCAGAAAGCGGACATCTCGAACTGTGCCTTTCTGCTGGGGATGGCAATGCCAGTCACGGAGGCATGCGGCATAGCCAACAAGTGAAACGAATGCGCCTCGAGCGTGAGCGCCTTTGATGTGGTCCAACCAGTCGGGATATAGCGCGGCGTTCTTCGACTCAGCTAGCACGGCGGCCTCCTTTAGGTGTGATGCCTAACGTGTTTTAACCAACGCGTAAGAGTACAACTTTTTAATAGTGCGTTTTGCGATTTGCTGATTTGTCATTTTTTACTTTTTATGCGTAATTTGTAAATTTGTATACTGTCTTAATGAACAGTTTAACTGACAAGCGTGAAAAACCACCCAAGCCGCGCCTTCTGACACAAGTTCGCGAGCGAATTCGCTTTCATCAATTTGCGCTTTCCACTGAGAAAGTCTACGTTCACTGGATTCGGTTTTTCATTCGGTTTCATGGGTTGCGGCATCCGGGAACGATGGGGCGGGTGGAGGTTGAGGCGTTTTTGACGCATCTGGCGAGTGAGCGCAATGTGGCGGCGTCCACCCATCGGCAGGCTCTCTCGGCGTTGCTGTTTTTGTATCGCGAGGTGCTGGGCATTGATCTGCCGTGGATGATGGAGATCGGTCGCCCGAAAACGCCGCAGCGACTGCCGGAGGTGCTGACGGTGGGCGAGGTGCTGCGTACGCTCTCGTTGATGCAGGGTGAGCATGCAACTCTGGCGAAATTGCTTTACGGCACGGGCATGCGCACTCATGAAGGCATGCGTCTGCGCACCAAGGATGTTGACTTTGAGCGCGGGGCGATCATCGTGCGCGACGGCAAGTACACAAATGGCGCATTGCGCGCCAAGGGCGGCAAGGATCGCGTGGTGATGCTGCCGCGCTCGTTGCGCGATGAATTGCAGCAGCAATTGCGATTGAGCCATGCGCTGTGGGAGACGGATCGCGCGGCGAAGTTGCCGGGGGTTGAGCTGCCGCATGCGTTGGCTGTGAAATCTCCGCGTGCGGGAGAAAGTTGGGGCTGGTATTGGGTGTTTCCGCAGGCGGCTATTGCCGTCGATCCACGCAGCGGCCTGCGGCGGCGACATCATGCGTATCCGCAGACGTTTCGCCGCGCGTTGACGGTGGCGCTGCGTGCGGCGGGAGTGACCAAGCCTGAGACGGTGCATACCTTGCGGCATTCGTTTGCGACGCATTTGTTGCAAAGCGGCGCGGACATTCGCGAGGTGCAGACGCTGCTCGGGCACGCAGACGTGTCGACCTCAATGATTAACACCCATGTGCTGCAAATCGCGGGCGGTGTGCCAAGTCCGCTCGACGCGCTGGACTTCAATGCGCCCGTAAGGCATCGGAACGACGAATTGCTGGCTCGACTGAATGCGATGCCAGCCTGAATTTCGTTAAGGAAACGCTGATTGAACCGCCACCCCGGCAAAGGCCGGGGGCGTGGATACCGACCTTCGCCGGCATGGCTAAGAAACAGCATTATTAAGCGGCGTTTCCTCAACAGCTTTTGTGTGTATTGGTTGTTTTGTCTGGGATGCACAGCAAAAATAATGCGTATCGACTGTTCATAAAATCGCTGTGCAGCCTTTATAAAATATGGGTTTTGCTTAAAGCTGATGATCATTCACAGCGCTTGCGCCTCAAACATTCTGGTACTATAAAACCAACCAGACCAGACAGACAGGTGCGCTAAAATGCAAGTCAATATTCAGGATGCCAAAGCACAGCTTTCGCGCATGGTGGATGCAGCGATGTTGGGCGAGGAAGTGGTCATCGCTAAGGCCGGAAAGCCTTTTGTGCGCCTGGTTCCTGTCGATGCTCCGCCGCGTGTGCCGGGCATCGCCAAAGACCGCAACAGCCTCACGCCCGCCTTTTTTGACCCGCTGCCTGAAGACGAATTAAACGCATGGGGGCAATAGCGTCCGGGGCTTCGGGGGCGTCGGGCGAGTCCACCACCCTTGCCACGCCCCGCCGCCCTGCCTTGCGCCCACTACTGCTCGACACGCACGCGCTGCTTTGGTGGTTGCTCGACAGCCCCGAGCTGAGCATGACAGCGCGCGCCGCTATCGCTGCGCCCGAACGGCGCGTGTTGGTGAGCGCCGCCACTGGCTGGGAAATCGCCACCAAATATCGCATCGGCAAACTGCCCGAAGCACGCGACATCGTCGAAAAACTACCAACGTATTTGCGCAAACAGCGCTTCGAGGTCGTATCCATCACGCTCGAACACTCAATGAGCGCTGGCGCACTGCCCGGCCCCCACCGAGACCCATTTGATCGGATGTTGATCGCACAGGCCGCGGCGCTGGATGCGGTCGTTGCGACCGTTGATCCTGTATTTGTAGATTACGGGGCTCGGGTGTTGTGGTGAGCGCGTGCCCATAGCGCCTATAGCAAACGCGGAGTCAACTTCCTCCGCTTTGATGCCTGGAGCCAACACCGGTCGCTGCAATAAATTTTGTTGCGGGCGTGGATACCGACCTTCGCCGATATGGCTAGGCATTGAATCTATCCAGAGTCCTGCAAATTCAGAACGCTCAAACGCGCCGCCACTCTCGCTGAGTATCAAAAAACGCCGCGACATCGGCGCGTTCCCTGGTAAACGGCATCGGTGGCAAGCTGGCTCGCAAAATTCGCCCATAGCCTTTCGTCACCAACCGGTCATCACAAATCGCAAGCACACCGCGATCCGTTTCGGAGCGGATGAGCCTGCCAGCCCCCTGTTTGAGCGAAATGGCAGCTTGCGGAATCTGCCAGTCCATGAACGGGCTGCCGCCGGCTTCTTCGAGGTGTTTCATGCGCGCGGCGAGCACCGGGTCGTCCGGTGGCGCGAACGGCAGCTTGTCGATCACCACCAGCGAGAGCGCGTCACCGGCGACGTCAACGCCTTCCCAAAAGCTCTGCGACCCAATCAGCACGGCGTTTCCCAGCTCTCGGAAGCGGCGAAGCAGCTCGCCTTTCGGCGCTTCGTTTTGCGTGAGCACCGGGAAGTCAAGATCGCGTTCCTTGAGCAAGCTGGGGAACACTTCAGCGCACTGCCGCAGCGCGCGCAGGCTGGTGAACAGCAGAAAGGCCCGCCCCCCCGAGAGCGTCACCAGTTCCAGCGCCTCGGCAATCACCGCCTTGGTGTGTTCCGGTGAATTGGGTGGCGGCAGATTGCGCGGCACGTAGGTGCGGCCTGCGGTGGCGTAATCAAACGGGCTTGCCCAAGATTTTGACTTCGTAGCGTCCAGTCCCAACTGCCGCGCGAACAACGAAAAATCGCCGCCCGCAGAAAGCGTGGCGCTGGTGAATATCCAGCTGCGCGCCGCCGATTCCGTTTGCTTTTTGAACACCTCCGCGACGGAGAGCGGCGTGGCGTGCAACTGCCAGCCGCCCGCCGATACATCAGCCCAGCGAATCAGGTCGCCGCGCGAATCATCGCGCCAATCGGAGAGTCGTCCTGCGACCGCAGTGGCGCGCGCCTTGAGCCCCGGCATTTCTTCGCTGCGATCCTCGTAGCGCTCGATTTCGTCGGCCAGAGCGCTGGCGTCTTCAACCAACCGATCCAGCGCATCGACAAACTCACGCCGGGTCAGTGCGTCAACGCGTAAATGCTTTCCCGTTCCCGCGTCAAAACCAAGGCGCACGGCCCTCGCGGCCATGCCTACGGCTTGCGCGGCGTCCAGCAAATCAGGCGCGTCGCTCGCCTTCCGGCGTTGCTCCAGTTCGGCATCGCGCGCCAGCTCGGTGAGCTGCAACATACTGGTCGATTCGCCGAAAAAAACCGTCGCAACATCGGGCGCGCGGTGCGCCTCATCGATGATGACCGTGTTGCAGGCGGGCAGTAATTCGCCCAATCCATCATCTTTAAGCGCGATGTCCGCGAATAGCAGATGATGATTGACCACGACGATATCGGCGGTCAGCGCGTCACGTCGCGCCTTCATCACGAAACATTCCTTGTAGTGCGCACAGTCGCTGCCCAGACAGTTTTCACGCGTCGAAGTGACCAACGGCCAAACGGGCGAGCCTTCTGGCACCGTCTCGCAATCGGCGCGATCACCGGTCAGGCTTCGTTCGGCAAACGCGGCGACCCGCTGAACGTGAGTGATGTGTTCGCGCGCCGTAAATCGGCCTTCGCTGCGCGTGCGGTTCAGGTGATAGTGACAGACATAGTTGCTGCGGCCCTTGAGCAGCGCCGTCTCCACCGGAATTTGCAACGCCGCCCGCACCCGTGGCAGGTCACGGTCAAACAGTTGATCCTGCAACGTTTTGGTGCCTGTGGCAATGATCACCTTGCCGCCAGACAGCAGCGCCGGAACCAGATAGGCGAAGGTTTTTCCGGTGCCAGTGCCTGCTTCCGCGATTAGCTGCGCGTTGTCGGCAATGGCCTCGGCAATGGCTTCCGCCATCTCGACCTGCTGCGTACGGGAGCGGAAATTGGGGTGGGCGGCGGCGAGTTGCCCCTCGGGGCCGAAGATGCGGGCGAGATCAGAGTTCACACATTGATTCTATGGGGCCACGGTTCGGGGAACCGCAAGCACGCCGCCGAATAGCCAACACGCCTAAAATCTACGGCTCAACTCAACGAACGAATTATCACTGTGCTGAAATCGCTTTTCTCGAGCTCGCCAAAATGGCAGAGCTCGAACGCCGACGAACGGCTGACCGCTGTTGCAGATCTTGCAGCAGAAGACCCCGCCCTCCACACTCTCGCTACGAGCGACGCTGATATGCGCGTGCGCCTCGCAGCACTTGGCCGCACGATTAGCGTTGCAACGCTGAAGAGCGCGCTGGCCGACGCCGACGCAGGCGTTCAGGCCGCTGCCGCTGCCCGTTGGGGCGCGCTGGTCGCCGCGAGCGCGCCGGAGGAAGACTTGCCGCTGGTGGTTGTCGCCGCCGCTGTCCGCGAAGATTCGTCAAGCGCATGGAAAACTGCCGCTGCCAAGGTGGCTGCAAACGATCTGACCGGTTGGCTCGCAAGCGGCGCGCCTGTCGGCTCCAAGCTGGACGCGATCAACGCCACCAGCGATATCGCGCTGCTCGACAAGCTGCACCTGTATTGGCGCGATCACGATAAGCGCATTGGCAAGGCTTGCCATGACCGCGTGCTGTATCTGCAAACGCACGACAAGGCGTCGCAGGAAGCGGACGTTTTGCTCGCGCAATTGCAGGGCTGGTCTGAGGCCGATGAGGTGCCGTTGACGCGCCTGGTGGACACGCAGCGCGCTTGGGCGAAGCTCACCGTCGACAGCGAGCGCAAAGTTCGCTTCGATGCGCTGCTCGCCAGCTTGCAGCGCAAGATGCAGAACGAATCGGTCGCGCGCCGCATGCACGAAGCGCTCGCGATGCAGGTCGCCGGGCTCTCGCTCAAAGGCAAAAAAGCCGGTGAAATGAGCCCGGAAGAGTTAGACGCGCTCGCCGCTGAGGCAACGCAAGCGCAAAGCTCACCTGTGCTCGACGCAGGGCTTGCGCAGCAGTTGCAACAGGTGCACGCATCAATCGCTGCCGAGCAACAGTCGCGTGAGCGAAATGCCGCCGGTGAGGCGCTGCTGGCATCGATTCCAGCGCGCCCGGCGCGGCCTGAACGCGTTGCTCCGGCGAAGAAGCAGCGGCCTCCGCGTGCGGAACCGGTGGCGGTTGAGTTGACGCAGGTTGAAACGGCGTCAGCCGCAACAGCAGAGGCCGTAGTCACGCCGTCAGAAGTCATCGCTGAACCCGCTGCAGAGACGACGATTGATGCGACAGCGCAGAGCACAAATGCCGCCGTAACACCAGTTGCGGAAGTTGCCGCTCCGGACGCGGAAGCTACGTCCGCTGAAACCGTTGACGTCACCGCTCTAGCGCCGGAAGTTTCCAGCCCGGCAGAAGAAGCCACTTCTGAGACGTCAGCGACCACAGCTGAAGCGGTCGCCGAACCAGCGCCGCCCGAGACCGCGACAACTGCCGCTGCAGACGCGGCAGCCTCTGAGCAGGCCAGCAAAGCAGCCGCCGATCACGCCCAAGCGCTCTCCGAGTACGAAACCGCAAGCGCGGAATGGAAAGCCAAGTGGACAGCCTGGCTGGCCACTGCGGACGCAACAACGCGCGAGCATTTCGAGAAACGCTTGCAAGCGCTTGAAAAAGCCGCGACGCCGAAGCCTGAGCGCATCGTCACAGCGCGTGCCGACGAGGCCGATTTAGCCGCAGCCAACGATGCGCTGACCAAGCTCGCCGAGCTAATCGCAGCAGGCGACGTGCGCGGTTCCCGCCATGCTGCGACGAAAATCTTCCAGCAGTTCACCGCGAAACGTTTCCCCAAACCTGAGGAGCAAAAACTCAACGAGCTTGACGGCGAAGTCAAACGCCTTGAGAGCTGGCTCAAATGGAGCGACGGACAGTCTCGCGACGCACTGATGGCGCGCGCCGAAGCGCTTAAAGCCGCTGCATTGCCGCCCGACGCGCTGGCTAAAGAAATCCGTTCGATTCAGGACGAATGGAAAGCGCTCGACAAGAAAAACGGCGGTGCACCGAAGCCCAAGTGGGACAAGTTCAACGCTGTTTGCAAAGAGGCGTACGCGCCCGCCAAAGTGCACTTCGACACGCTGCGCAAAGCGCGTAACGAAAACGCTTCGGGCCGCGAAAAAATTATCGAGACCTTGCATGCGCTGGCCGACGAAGCCGCCGCTCCTTTGGCCGAAGGAACGTCGCGCGACTGGGTCGACATTGAGCGCCGCAAATCCGCGATGTTCGATCAGTGGAAAAAAGGCGGTGGCGTTGCTAACGCGGCATGGAAAGCGCTCGACGAAAAGTTCGACGTTGCCTTGCACAAACTTGACGGCGCGCTCGACGCCGCGCGCGAACCAGAAATCGCTCGCCGCAAAAAATTGATCGCTGAAGCGCAAGAGCTGGCCGCTGCAACGCCGTCGCGTGACGTCACTGACCGCGCCATTGTTGTTCAACGTCGCTGGGCCGCTGAACGCCCAGAGGGCCTGCCACATTTGCGTCGCAAAGACGAACAAAAATTGTGGGACGAATTCAAGAAAAATACGGATGCTGTGTTCAAGGCGCGCGACGCCGAACGCGAAACGATGAAGGCGCAGTTCTCCGAGGCGATCAAGCTGCGTTACGCCGCGATTGATGCGGTCAAGGCGCTGGCTAGCGGTGAGGATGCGAAAGCGATTGAAGCCGCGTTGGCCAAAGCGCGCGTGCAATGGCGCGAGCCGCCGTACGTTGATCGCGACAAAGCGTTTGATCTGGATCGCAAGTTTGAAGACGCCGTGACCGCGGCGAAGAAGCATGCCGCCATGTTGTCACGCGGTAGCGTGATCGGTGCGATGAAGGCTGCGCTCGAGAAAATTCCCGCGACCGAATCAGCCGACAAAACAGCAGGCGCGCTGGTCATCGATGCCGAGCTGATCTCGGGCATCGATTCACCCGCAGAAATCGCTACCGCGCGACGCATGCAGCAGTTGCGCTGGTTGTCCGAACGTCGGCAATTGCCAACCGCGCCAGACGCCAAGATGACCGCGATTCGCACGCTCCTGGGTGCGTTCAATGCAACCGGCGCAAAGATCACCCTGGGTGAGCGTGAGCGCTTGACGCGGGCGATTGAAGCGGTGGGCGCGGCGTAGTCGCGGTTGATGCCTGAAGGACGGTTAGTCCCAACTAGCCGTCATTCTCGCCTCGCGCATAAGCGCAGCGCAGCCTGCAATTCCGGCAGGCGGGAATCCAGCTGGCGTCACGACGATGGCTGAATTAATCGCTACCCCTTTGATGCCCGGGCCCACGCCCGATACGATTGTTTGATTTTGTTGCGGGCCTGCCCCGGCGGAGGCCGGGGCGTGGATACCGGCCTCCGCCGGTATGGCAAGAAATCGTAGTTATTCAGCGTCTCCCGAACGCTCCAGAGTGAGAAAGAACCCTTTCGATGCTGCTGCTTCCCGGATCATTGCCACCTGATCGCGCTACGCTCAAAGCGTTGTGCGAAGGGCTGGCTGAGCTGCCGGAGATTGCGGCCCATTTGCAAGGCGCAACGATCACGGACTACGCGGGCTCATGGAGCGATGCAGAACGTGAAGCCGCAGGTGCCCCCGGCGATCTGCATGACGGCGTCGCGCTAGCGAAAGAAGTTCTTCAGACCAGAGACCAAGCAGCCACCGTGGCAACAGCGACGCCGTTTCATGCTGCGCTAGGGCTCGCTGATCTCACGCCAGCTGACCCGTCAAAGCTCTCCCTTTCGCCTGACGAGTCTCGGTCACTGTGCGAGGCCGCCGATGCGCATATGCGCGAGCAAGGTGTGCGGCTTCACTTCGTCGATACCGCGCGCTGGTTAGTCACGTGCAATCGGACGGTTCAAGTACTCACCGAGCGCCCCGACTGGATCGTTGGCGAACTGTTGCGGCCCAATTTACCGCGTGGTCGTGATGCGCGTTTAGTAGAGCGCTGGATGAACGAACTTCAGATGTTGCTGCATTCGCATCCGGTGAATATTGCCCGTGAGGAGCGGAGGTTGCCCCCAGTTAACTTGGTCTGGTTGTGGGGGTTCGGATCAACATCAAACGCTGACGCGCATCGGCTCCCCTCTCCACCGGTGGGAGAGGGGCAGGGGGAGAGGGGGATGGTCGCCGGGACATCTTTGCTCTATTCACCATCACCCTCTCCCCGGAGCCCACTGGCGACAAGCGTCTCGCGCCTCTCCCCTCCAGGAAGAGGGGCACATTGCCTCGACCACACTTTTGCTACCGCCATGCGAAACGGCGATTTAAAGGCATGGCAAGCAGCGTGGGCGACTGTCTCGCCGGAAATTTTGGCAGCACACACCGTCATCCTCGGGGACCGTCGCCCGCGCCTTCGCCTGACAGCCACCCGCCCGAGCATCGCCTCCCGCCTGCTCTCTCCGTTCAAACGCAAAGCAACGCTCGCCGAAGCGCTATCCAAGTTGCAGCAATCACAATGAGCACCCCGAAAACGGTCACGTTGCACCGTCGAACCTTCAGCGAACCGACATCAAAGGCGCTCGAAGCCAGCGGCTTCTCGCCCCTCTTCTCGCGCCTCTACGCCGCGCGCGGAATCACGCATCCGACCGACATTGAGTGGAAGCTTTCACAGCTCCCGTCGCCCGCGTCGCTCAAAGGCATTGATGCCGTTTGCGAGCGGCTGATTCAAGCCATCGAAAAACGCGAGCGCATCCTCATCGTCGCCGACTACGATGCCGACGGTGCGACGGCGTGTGCAGTCGGCCTACGCGGCTTGCGGGCAATGGGCGCAGAGGTCGGCTACATCGTGCCAAACCGCTTTGAATTTGGCTACGGCCTAACGCCAGAAATCGTCGCGCTCGCGGCGAAAGAATCGCCAAAAGTCATCGTCACGGTAGACAACGGAATTGCGAGCGTTGATGGCGTCGCAGCCGCGCGCGCGCTCGGGATCGATGTGGTGGTGACCGACCATCACTTGCCGGGAGCCACGCTGCCCGATACGCCCACCATCGTTAATCCCAACCAGCCCGGTTGCCCGTTTCCGAGCAAGGCGATTGCTGGCGTTGGCGTGATGTTTTATGTATTGCTCGCACTGCGCACGAAGCTTCGAGAGCGGGGTGTGTACACGCAAGAGACGCAGCCCGATCTCAATCGCCTGCTCGATCTCGTCGCGCTGGGCACCGTCGCCGACGTGGTACCGCTTGACGGCGTAAACCGGCGACTCGTGGAGGCCGGGCTTCGCCGCATGCGCGAAGGTCGTGCCAACGTCGGCATCAATGCGCTGTTCGAAATCTCAAAGCGCGACATGAACAAGGCCACCGCCTACGAACTCGGTTTCATGCTCGGGCCGCGCATCAATGCCGCGGGTCGGCTCGAAGATATTTCGCTGGGCATTGAGTGTTTGACCACGGACGACACCACACGCGCAGCCGAGATAGCGACTGAACTCGATCAACTCAATCGTGAACGCAAAAGCATCGAAGCGGGCATGCGTGAGGAAGCCGATCAACTCATCACGGCCACAATCACGCCCGAACAAAAAAGCATCGTGGTCACCGATTCAACGTGGCATCAGGGCGTGGTCGGCATCGTCGCCGGTCGCTTGCGCGAGGCACACCATCGACCCACGATTGTGTTTGCACCGGGCGATGATGGTGAACTGAAGGGCTCCGGCCGCTCGATTCCCGGCTTTCATTTGCGCGATGCGCTGGATCTCGTTTCCAAACGCAGGCCCGAGCTCATGCGCAAATTTGGCGGTCATGCGATGGCGGCTGGCCTGACCATTGCCGAGGTCAATTTCGCGGCGTTCGCGCGTGAGTTTGAGCATGTCGCGGGTGAGCTGCTAACGCCCGATCAACTTGAGCAACGCGTTGAAAGCGACGGCAGTTTCGCGCTCACTGAATTTGATTTCGAAACGGCACACGCGCTGCATCAACATGTGTGGGGTCAAGCGTTTCCGGCACCGATGTTTGACGACGAATTCACGGTAATCGATTCGCGCATCGTCGCGCTCAAGCACACCAAGCTGCGACTCAAGCGCGAGGGTCGCATCGTCGACGCCATTCGTTTCGGCTGCACCGATGTGCCGCCGCAACCGATGCGCGCAGCGTACAAAGTTTCGCTCTCGGAATATCAGGGCAATCAGCGGCTGGAGCTGATCATTGAGCGCTGGTGGCCAGTGATGCCTACCGTAGTTTAGGACGCACTTTTAGCGCGGTTTAGGACGCACTTTTAGCGCGGTTTAGGACACACTTTTAGCGCGGTGTAGCCACACGCTCCGCCGCAACGACCGCATCAATTACATCCGCCAGCACCACTGGTCGCGGCTGATCATCAATCTCGACGACGACGAGATAGCCGACATCCGAGCCGCCGGAAATAAAGGCTTTCACCAGCGCCAGTTGATCGCTGTGCACGAGCGTACCGTCGTCCTTTGACCAATATTCCATCGCGACGAGGCAACCCGCAGACGGTGCCGATGGAAAGAAATTTTCGCCACGGTAATACGCCGAATTCACCGTATTGCCGTGCGCAAGAATTTCATCGCGACCGGCGTGCCCGGCAAGAAAGGCTTCCTTCATCGGAAAATAATCACGCCATGACGGCGGCAGAAAACGCACGTACTGCGCCTCCGTCCATTCGCGTTTATTGGCCGCGAATCTCGCATCCTCATTTACCTCTTGCGGCACGTCGCGCAGCGCTGGTTGATTGAACAAAGCCACCGGCGCTTCCACCGGCAACATCGATTCAAGATAAGGCGTCGGCCCGATCCAGCGATTGGTCGCCGTGCCCGTGCCCTTGATCACGAAGAGCCCTTGCGGCGTGTTGCCGTTGGTGATCGTGCCCGGCAGATTGGTGCGCGCCATCGCCAGCTGCGCGATGTTGAAATAGCTGCCATCGGCATTCCTCACAAAGCGCCCGTCCGCGCCGCGCACCAGCGCCATGCCCATGCGTTCACGGTCGCGCCGCTGAAAGCTGAACACCACCGGATAGCCCGCCACGATGGGCGCGGCGAGTAAATCGACGAGCGGCGGACGGCGCGACAAATCATCCGTCGGATCAACTGTCAGACGACGATTGAGGGCCTGCAAACGTGGCTCGTTTGCCCAATCCGGGAAGTTGTCGCGCAAGCTCTCGATGATCCACACGCGCTGCTTTGGCGTGTCGCTGGCGCGCGAAAGTGCATAAGCGCCGATGGCAAATTCACGCGGCGTTTTGATCTTCGGCAGCAGGGCAGGAATCAGCGGTGCAACGTCGTTGGCGAATTGTGTGTGCGCTGCGCTGAGCAGGCCACGCTGATAGGCCGGGCTCTTCTCGTGCGACCCCGGAAGCAGCGCCAGCAGCCGTTCGCGCACCCACTCGCGCTCGACGTTGAAGTGCGCGGCGGCCGACAATGCGCCGGGAATCTTTTCGTCCGCCTCGGGGCCGGGCGGCAGCGCCAGCACAGCGCGGAGGTTGGCGATTTCGGTCTCGTACACCGCACGCTCACCCGCTTGCGAAGTCAGCGCGGCATTCATCGCCGCCGGTCGCAGCGCGGCAAGCTCAGGCACCGTTCGCCGCACGGCTCCACCCGCATCCACGCTGCGCGGCGGCGTAGCGCAACCAGCGATGAGCGACAACGCGAGTGCAATGAATATGATCGAGGCAGACTGATAGGATCGCATTGGGGTGAGGGTGTTGAGTAGATCGCGATGACGTCGGAGCATGGTAGCGCTCGCTGGCGATTCTTCGGCTTTCAAATTTACGAAGCGATATTCAGCTTTTCATTGCAATCGTTACTGCATAAGGGCTAGAAGCGGTAAATGCTTAGAGTCGACTTATTACCAAATGTCGCCTTAGCCCAAATATCGTGGCGCTTGCACAAAAAAGCTGAACGTCCGATTTAGTGCGATCATCTGCCCCGCTAGACTGCGAGCGATTCCCCACCAAGTGCAAACAACGCGCAGTTCTCACCATGACCGCAACCACATTAGATTCAAAAGCAACGCCCCGCGGCCGCTTTCCGCACATCAAACGCGCCGGGGATTTTTTGTTCGTCTCCGGCACCAGTTCGCGGCGAAAAGACAATTCGTTCGCTGGCGTTGAGGTCGACGCGATGGGCGCGACGAAGCTCGACATCCGATTGCAAACCCGTGCCGTGATCGAGAACGTCCGCGACATCCTCGCTGCCGAGGGCGCAACGCTCGCCGACTGCGTCGAGATCACGAGCTACCTCGTCGACATGAACGATTTCGCGGGCTACAACGAAGTGTGGGCCGTGTATTTCGACGCAACCGGTCCGACGAGAACGACGGTGGCCGTGCATCAATTGCCGCACCCACATCTTCGGATAGAAATGAAAGCCGTCGCCTACCTTCCGAACCAACCGAGGGCCACGTGATGAATTCGCCCATTGATTTCCCAAACTGGCTCATCGACAACGCCCACCTGCTGAAGCCTCCGGTCGGCAATCAGCAGCTATGGAAAAACACCGATTTCATTGTCACGGTCGTAGGCGGCCCGAACGCGCGCACCGATTTTCATGATGATCCGTTTGAAGAATATTTCTGGCAGTTCAAAGGCAACGCGCACCTCAACATCATGGATCGCGGCCAGCGCGACCGCATCGAACTCAAGGAAGGCACGATGTACCTGATGCCGCCCCACCTGCGCCACTCCCCGCAGCGCCCCGAGCCCGATTCACGCTGCCTCGTGATCGAGCGATCGCGTCCCGAGGGTGTGGTGGATGGGTTTGAGTGGTACTGCCTGAAATGCGATGGGCTTGTGCATCGGGTGGAGGTGCAGTTGAAAAGTATTGTGGATGATTTGCCGCCGCTGTTTGAGACGTTTTATGCGAGCGAACAGCTGCGGACTTGCTCGCATTGCGGGAGTGTTCATCCGGGACGCCTTGTTCCCTCTGGTGTGCCGAGTCCCTCCGTTCTAGTCCCCTCTCCCCTCGCGGGAGAGGGTTAGGGTGAGGGGTATCGTGCCCAACGAATCCACTCAGTTTGCCAGAACCCTACGTCACAACCAAACCGACACGGAACGCGAACTCTGGCACCTGCTGCGAGGCCGCGAAGTAACCATCCCCCGGCAAAGCCGGGGGCTTTCAATACTGTGAGCCGCTCAAAGCGGCTAAACGGGGTCGCTCACGCGGCCCCAACTTTTGGTATCACCCTTCGGTGACTTGCTACTTCCACAGCCCAAGCTGCTCCAGC
>JANXUB010000162.1 GCA_025352105.1 Burkholderiales bacterium
TGCCCGGGAAGGGACTCGAACCCCCACGATGTTACTCGCTAGTACCTGAAACTAGTGCGTCTACCAATTCCGCCACCCGGGCATTTCAAGTTATCCGAGATTATAGATTGACCACGAAAAAGTCTGACAAGACCACCGCCACAAAAACCAAAAGCACAGCAGTCGCCACGGCGAAAGCGCTGTCCAGCAAGGCTCGCAGCCCTGCCCCCACAAAACCTCCCGTCACGCCGCCAAAGTCGGTCAAACGACCTGCGACCAAAGCGGCTGCGCCAAAAGCGGTGAAAACACCGGTAATTGCCGCTGCAAAGTCGGCGAAAGTGGCGAAAAAGCCAGATGCGGTTGTTGCCAGTCCGGCAAAAAAGGCGTCACCCACGCCATCAAAACGAAAGCCTGTCGCGAGCCCACCCCCGCCCCCGTCAGCGCTCCCAAAAGCTCGGGTAATAGTCGCGGCGTCCAAGCGCGCCAATTCGCCAAAAACGGGAAAAAGCGAAAAAGTGAGGGGCGACGCTGCGCCTGCGCCAGCCGCCCCCACGCCGACGCCGAAGCGCCCCCGCACCGCGAACGAGGGCGCCCAACCTGCGGCGGCACAGCCCACAGCACCGAGCGTTCCCGCCAACGCCATTGTCGGCACCGTCATCGGTCATGCCGACGGTTTCGGCTTCGTCAAGCTCGATCAGGGTGGAGACGACCTGTATTTGTCGGAAGACACGATGCGCGCCGTGCTGCATGGCGACCGTGTGGCCGTGCAGGCGACAGGATTTAACCGCGATGGCAAGGCCAACGGCGAGATCGTCTCGATCCTGCAACGGGCGAACCATCGTGTCGTCGGCAAGCTGCGCAGCAAGGAAGGCCAGTGGTTTGTGGTTGCCTCCGAGCGGCGTATCAATCAGGACATCCTGATTCCACGCACAAAACTTGGCAAGGCCGCGCTTGATCAGATCGTGGTCGCCGAGATTACATCGCAGCCGACGCCTTACGACGAAGCGCAGGGCGAAATAGTGGAAGTCGTCGGCAACGAAGATTCGTCCGATATCGAACTCGAAATTGCGATCCGCAAACACAATCTGCCGTACATCTTTTCTCCGGCGACACTGGCAGAAGCAGCGGCCTATGGCAGCGTAGTGACTGCGGCCGACTGCAAGGGACGCGTCGATCTGCGCGAGCTGGCGCTGGTCACCATCGACGGCGAAACGGCGAAAGATTTTGATGACGCGGTGTATGCCGAGAAATCTGGCAAGGGCTATCGTCTGGTCGTAGCCATCGCGGATGTATCGCATTACGTGAAGCTCAAGACCGCGCTTGATACCGATGCGCGTGAACGCACCACCAGCGTTTACTTTCCGCGCCGGGTGATTCCGATGCTTCCGGAAAACCTGTCGAATGAGCTCTGCTCTTTGCGGCCCAACGTAGACCGCCTGTGCATGGTGTGCGACATGCAGGTGACGGCTGTCGGCCACGTCAGCGGTTATAAGTTTTACGCCGCCGTGATGAACTCAAAGGCGCGGCTTACTTACACCGAAGTCGCGGCGCAGTTGCCCGAACTGGTGAAAGCCAAGCCGAAGGCAGGCACTATCGAAGCTTCGCTCAAAACGTTACACACGCTATATGAGGCGTTCCGCGAAGCACGTGAGCTGCGTGGCGCACTGGATTTTGAGGGACAAGAAGCCGTATTCACCTTCAACGACGACGGCAGCGTGGCTAGCATCAAGCCTGCTGTGCGTAACGACGCACACAAGCTGATCGAAGAGATGATGCTGGCGGCCAACGTGAGCGCGGGCGAATACCTGGCCAAGGCGAAGCAGCCCCTGCTCTACCGTGTACACGATATTCCACTGCCGGAAAAACTGGCGGCGCTGCGCGAAGTCCTCGCCATGCGTGGCCTGTCGCTCGGCGGCGGTGAGCGCCCAGAGCCGCAGGACTATGCGGAGTTGATCGACGCCACGCGTGATCGTGTCGATGCGCCCGCCCTGCACACGCTGTTGCTGCGCTCTCTGCCACAGGCGATCTACACGCCGGATAACGCCGGGCACTTTGGGCTCGCCTATGAGCACTACGCACACTTCACATCACCGATTCGCCGCTATCCCGATCTGCTCGTGCATCGAGGCATCAAGGCCGTGCTCGCGGACAAAAAGTATGCGACGGAAGACTGGACGCGACTCGGCCTGGTATGCAGTGCCAATGAGAGAAGAGCCGACATCGCCTCACGCGAAGTCACTCAGTTCCTCAAGGCGAAATATCTCGAGGCGCACATTGGCGAAGAATTCGTCGGCACCATCTCCGGCGTGGTTGCGTTCGGCGTATTCGTTACGCTGGACGAGACCTTCGCCGACGGCCTGATCCATGCGACCAGCCTACCGCGCGATTACTACCAGCTGGGCCGCGACACCTCGACTCTTGTGGGTCAGCGAAGTGGATTTTCGCTGTCGCTCGGCGAACGGGTGCGTGTGAAAATTGCATCGGTCAATCCGGATACGGCAAAGGTCGATTTCCAGTACGTGGATCGGGCTTAGTCCAATTGCCGGACTGACGGCAATTTAGCGCTCATCGCCCCTGCGGAGCCTGCCCCCGTGCATCGACACGCGGGCAGGAGCCCAGCGTCTTGCCGTGGCGCTCACATATGCGAGCGAAGTCGCTGGCTTCCTGCCTTCGCAGGAACGACGAAAGTAAAAGTGGCTGTGAACTGAAGCCGAACGGCCCGAACGCGCCATTC
>JANXUB010000207.1 GCA_025352105.1 Burkholderiales bacterium
CAGCAAACCTGTCTGCACGATGCCCATTTGCGCATTGGCGTTGTGAATCCAGAGCATGTTGTACGGGATGGCCGCGGCTCCCGCCGTGTTCCACGTCCAGTTGCCGTTGAGCGTGAACGGTGCACTGGTCGTGAGGAAGCGCTGATGGTTAACTGCCCACGCAACGCCGCCAATCACATTGCCGCTGCCGTTAATACCGTCGAAATCCATTTCGCCGTACGGGCCGCGCGCATCGGCTTCGATTTGTTGCGCCAGCGGAACAGACGCAGGCACCGCCGACCAGTCCCACGTGACCGACCACAGCGGGTGATCCGTGCCGTTTACGAACAGCCATTGAATCGTGACCGGTACGTTGTAGCGCACGAACTTTGGCCCGACCGGATGCGGGCCAGAAAAGCGTGGATAGGTCGTTTTGAATTCATGAATCGCATGATGCGCGCCTGCGAATTTAACGCTGTAGGTACCGATGTACCCCAGGCCCAGCGGGCTGTCGTCGCCAATCGCGCGATAGGATTCGCAATATTGCGTGTCCGGGGTAGCGCCGCAATCATTCACGTACGGTAAATGCGACACAACGTATCCGAAGCCGCCAGCGCCGCCCACGAGCGCATTGACCGTGCGCGTTGCGGTCGTGGCGAGCTGGTAAACGTATCGGTCAAGCATCCCGCCGCCCGATACGTTGTTGCGGGCAAGGATTGCACTACGCGGTCGTCCGCTGGCGTCCGTCCATGCGTACTGGTCGCCTGTCCGTCCGCTGTTGCCTGCGACGCTTGCGGTCATCGTCAATGGCGGTACTGCCGCAGAGGGCCACGCGAGGATCAGCAGCACAACGAAGGTAAAGCATCGGTTCACAAAAAAGTACCCCCCTCCCGCTGGACGTAGCGAGAGCTCTTGGGCTTAGGACGTAATCTGCTCGTGAATCAGGTCAGCATCAGGCTTGTGGATTAGAGTTTCGCAGAGGAGGCCATACGGTACAGCTCATCCTTCAGGTGCAAGCGCTGCTTCTTCAGGCCTTCCAGCTCAACGTCACCGATCGGCGCTACGCCGGTTTCATCGGCTGTAATCTGCACATCAACTGCGTCGTGCTTTTTGAGCAGATGCGCAAAGTGCGCGTCTGTTTCCTTCAAATGAGCGACCGCTGCGGCCAACTCGGGGAATTCTCGGTTGAGTGCGTGGGACAGAAGATCAGAGCGCATCACAAGTCCTTGTTCGTTGATTACCGTGTTGGCAGCGATAGTAGCAAGGCGTGGTTTGTCCAAGTGCGTTGAGGATCACAATTTTGCTGCGACTCACAACGTCTACGACCGTATTTGAATTGACGAGAGGGATACAGAGTTAGCGCTCACCAGAGTTCCTGCTGCCGGATTTGTTGTGATTGTTACCAATTTCAAGCCTTCTGACAGGAATACTCCTAGCAATACGGCAGAATCAGGGCATACAGCTCTCTCCACCACGACGCCGCAACCCCAATCGGCATTGAATCGTTCCGGCATTCCCATCATGTCAATTTCGCTCGCGCCCGAACTCGCTGCAACCGTCCCGCCAGCCGATCATCGGTTGCACCAGGCGCGCGAATTCAATCGCGAAGCGGAGCAGTGTCTCGGCGGGTCGCCAGAGCATGCCCGCTTCCTGCTGGCTGAAGCTGAGGAAGTAGCGCGTTCGCTGGGAGCCAATTCCGAACTGGCAATCAGCGCGCTCTTACGGGCGCGCCTGCTCTACGGCGAAGCTAAATTTGACGACGCGCTGGCGACCGCCAACGAGGCAGCTCGTCTGGCAGAAGTTGACGCAGACCCCAGCGTTCGCGCCAAAACGTTGAGCGGTTTAGGTGCCATGTGGGCGAGCATCGGCTTGGGCGAGCATGCTTTGCCACAGCTTGAAACCGCCGCAGAACTGCTGCTCGATACCGACGACGAAGCAGGTCTCGCGCTAGTGCGCTCCCTGCTTGGTGGCGTGCAGGCACAACTCGGGCGAGCCGACGAAGGACTGCAACAGCTCGAGCATGCTTGGGCTTCGTTCGTTGAACTCGGGCTGGTTAATCGTGCCATTGAGACACGACACAACATCGCCTGCCTGCACAATCACGAAGGCCGATTCGACGAGGCATTGCGGCTAACCTCCGGCAACGCGGTCGATGCCGAAAGTGTTCGTGACTTCTTGTTGCTAGGACACATTGAAGCGACCGCAGTGGAAGCGCTCTGCGGCCTGAAACGGTTTGACGACGCCGTGCTGAGGGGGCGATCTGCTCTGAAAAAAGTTCGGCCCGGTTCACGCAGTGAGCTTGATGTGCGCTTGTGGCTGGGAATTGCGCTCGGCAAAGGTGGCATGACAGCTGAAGCGTTGAACATCCTTGAAGAAACGCTGCGCAAAGCAGACGAAGCGAAGCTGCCCCCCAATCAGGCGTTGCTTTCCGCATTGGTAACCGTGTGCCAACAACTCGGCGAGCCCGCGCGAGCCTCACCGTATCAGGCCATGATGTCGCATCACGCAGAAGTCGGGCATGAGCGGATGACACGCCTGCGTCTGAAGGCGTTGGCGATGACGGTCGAGCTTCAGGCAACGCGTCTTCAATTCGGTCGTGTCGCCGCCGAGCGCACGCGCCTGCAATCGCTGCTGGAAAACAACGAGCGCCTCCTTGATGCCGCCAACTCGCCGGATCGCGAACGCCGAGCCGCATTTCTGCCAGAACTCGGCGTCGTGCTTGATGAGTTTGATGCTGCGTTCGACGGCGCTGCCTGCGGATTTAGTTTGATGTACCAGCCAGTCGTGGAACTGCGCAGCGGCGCGATTACCGGTTTTGAAGCGCTGCTACGACTTCGCCATCCCAAGCACGGCGACATTCTGCCGCTCGAATTCATCGG
Organism: Burkholderiales bacterium; assembly: GCA_025352105.1. Taxonomy (GTDB): domain Bacteria; phylum Pseudomonadota; class Gammaproteobacteria; order Burkholderiales; family Casimicrobiaceae; genus Casimicrobium. The sequence continues at coordinate 2,859 of JANXUB010000207.1, forward strand.
TCGCCTTGAGGCGAGTGGCGAAATCATGACCGTCGGACACTGGGTACTGCGCCAGGCTTGCAACGATCTCGTGAAGCTTCAGCGTGACCACGAACGCCCGCTGCGCATGGCTGTCAACGTGTCGCCGCGTGAGTTTGATCTCGCTGGCTTTGCCGACGGTGTAGTGCGTGTGATTTCTGCGGCCAATTTGCCGGCATCCGCTGTGGAGCTAGAGCTCACTGAAGGTGTCGCGATGTCCATGCACGCGCCGGTGATTCGACAACTACAGTACTTGCGAGACGCTGGCGTTCGGCTGGCGATGGACGATTTCGGCACCGGTTTTTCCAACTTTGCATCGATGTCTGAAGCCCCACTTTCGCGTATCAAAATCGACCGCAGCATGATCAGCGGCATTGGGCGCGGTGTTCGGCAGGCTGCGGTGCTGCGCTCGATGGTGCAAACCGCGCGCAATCTTGGCCTGCCACTGATCGCTGAAGGCATCGAGGGCGCTCATCAGCTCGCCGAGCTTCGCGCACTCGGTTGCGAAGAAGGGCAAGGATTCATGTTTGGTGCCGCAATGCCGCTGGAAGCTGCGCAGATGAGGCTGCGACGCAAATAGACCGGACGCGTCGTCGCCGGCAAAGTTTGCAGCAGACCGCTAGCCGCGCCCGGCCGCCTGCATCATGAAATCGTGATAACGCGGGTCTGCACTTAGATTGGCTGCGGCCGCTTCGACAGCGCGGTCACGAATGACAGTCGCCGTTGTTTGATTGTGTTGCGATTGCTTGAAGCTGCCTTCGGTAGTGGTGGTGAGTACGACTGCGTTGGTTTGGCGCGAAAAAATCTGCCACTCGACCTTTACGTTTGCCGCGCCTTGCATACCGATAAGGTTGGAACATGTCTTTAACTCAACCGCGTAAACACGCCCAGCAATCTGTAGGTCTGGGTTTGTCTTGAGTGCATTCGGAAACAATCCCGCATCGTCACCAACAAAGCTGGCACCGCCTTCGCGCATCGCCTGTTTCACCCGCTGCACGACGGCGTCCGTTGGCCCCGCCTTGTCCGCGCTCCAGCGCTCCTGATTGAGCGGCAGGCATTTGATGCCGATGCCACCCATGTGATAGTCCGAACCCTCAGGCAATGCATACACCAGACGCGTGAACTCCATACCAGGAACGTTTTGCGGCAGCTTGCCAGCCGTCACCGTGCGTGCTGCCGGCACTTGCCGTACCTGATTGATGTCGACGGCACAGCCAGCCAGCGATCCGATCAAAGCTGCGGCAATGATCAGGGAAGCAATTTTGCGTTTGTGCTGCAACATCGTGGAGTCCTCGACTAGTGTCTTATTGATAGAAACACCCTGAACGTTCGCCAGTTGCAGAGGTTGACAGCAGCATGTCTACTACCGGCTCGGTTTGGCACTTCCTGCCACCGTCGTGCGACTGCGCTCCCCGCGTCAACAGCGCGATCATGGGATCTCGGGCGACATCAGTACTTCCTGTGACCCAACTTCTTGCAGGCCAGCTAATTAATACAAATGGCGGTTAGAACCAGGGTCAGCGACCGCGACCCGCAGCGGGCCCGCCGCGCGTCGCTGCAGCACGAATAGGGTGGCTACATAGCTAGCCTGTCGCGACCGCCGCCACCTGCTCGCGCAGCCACCGCGCAGGGGCGGCCGTGTGCGTCCGCTCATGCCACAGCTGATAGAAACGCAGCGGCGGGAAATCCAGTGGTGCGGGCATCACCTTGATTGGTAAAAATTTGGCGTAATGCGCAGCGAACCGTCGGCCCGTCGTGAACACCAGATCGGTCGTGGTCAACACGTAGGGGGCGACATGAAAGTAAGGCAGTGACACCCGGATGTCGCGCTTGATGCCAAGCTTGTGCAGGTGGTCGTCAATGGCGCCGCGAACGCCACCGGCATAGCGGACCGGCGCAAGGTGCTTTGCCGCGATATAGTCGTCCGCGCTGATCTCGGGCTTTTTCGCCAGCGGGTGGCGGTCAGAGAGCATGCACACCACCTCATCGTCAAACAGCGGCGTGGTGCGCAAATACTCGGGCGGGTTCGGCCAGTTGCCGACGACGACGTCAAGCTCGCCCTCTTCCAGCAACCGTTCGAAGTCAATGTCGAGCGACAGCGAACGAATATTGAGCCGCCCATGCGGAACGCGCGAGCGAAATCGCTCAATCAGATTTGACAGAAAGAATGCGTCGAAATAATCGGGCGCACCAACGCCGAAAACGCGCTTCGACTTTGCGGGATCAAAGGGTTCGGCCTTGATCAGAATGCTGTCAATCGCGTCGAGCGCGGCCTTGGTCGGCGCGATCAAACCCTCCGCGCGCTCGGTCGGCGTCATGCCGCTCCGCGTGCGAACCAACAGATCATCCCCCGTGATTTCACGCAGACGTTTGAGCGCGCTGCTCACGGCGGGCTGTGTAATGCCCAATCGGTCCGCTGCGCGGGAGACGCTCTTCTCTTGGAGCACGAGGTAGAGCACGCGCAGCAAATGAGTGTCGAGTGGTTCTGCCATGTCCGCCCCCCAGCGTCAGTGATGTCAGAAATAATCTTAAGCTTATCAGCGCAATCGGAAACACAGTCTATAGTGCGGAAATTGCTTGGTGCTGGTACTTACTGAGTCGAGGCGGGTTGAATACAGTGAATGTTGTGCGTTTTCTTTTGAACGGTGTGTTGATTGAGCGCGATAGCGTGGATCCTCACATGACCCTGCTCGACTTCGTGCGTGAAGAGCGGCGGTTGACTGGCACCAAAGAGGGCTGCGCAGAGGGCGATTGCGGTGCATGCACCGTTGTGATTGGGCAATTGTGCAAAGACGGTGCGGGCCGTGATCGTGTTTCGCTGTCCCCGATCAACGCCTGCATCCGTTTACTTCCGACGCTTGATGGCAAAGCGATCTTCACGGTTGAATCGCTCAAGGCCGCAAGCGGAACGCTGCATCCCACGCAGCAGGCGATGGTGGATTGTCACGGCTCGCAGTGCGGCTTCTGCACGCCGGGTTTCGTGATGGCGCTGTTCGCTTTGTTCAAAAACGAGACCAGTCCGTCACGCGCGCGAACCTGCGAAGCGATTGCCGGAAATCTTTGTCGTTGCACCGGCTATCGGCCGATTCTTGATGCAGCGCAGGTGATGTATCAAACGGCACCCGCCGCTGCCTCAGCGTGCGCTACGGGCATGGAGCAGTGGTTGTTTTCACCCGCGACTAGTGATGCGCCGCCCTTGCCCGGTGAGTCGGAACTGGCTGAAAAATTAGTTGCACTCGCACATTCGGATGCATTGCGTGTGAAGTCACCTGCGGGAACTTTCACGGCACCGCGAACAGTGGAAGATTTCTCCGCCGCTGTGCTCGCGCATCCGGACGCATGGATTCTTGGCGGCGGCACCGATATCGGCCTTTGGGTGACCAAGGGCTTGCAGACGAACGGCACGATTATTTACACCGGCGACGTCGCGGCCCTCAAGCGAGTCGACGAAACGGAAATCGGTATTCGCATTGGCGCAGCGGTAACGCTCGAAACCGCTTTCCATGCAATGAACCGGCTTTATCCCGAACTCGCTCACGTCTGGACGCGTTTCGCATCGTGGCCGATTCGTTCCAGCGGCACGCTGGGCGGCAACGTCGCCAACGGCTCACCCATTGGCGACTCGATGCCCGCGCTGATTGCGATTGGTGCTGAAGTCGTGTTGCGTCACGGAGAAAAACAACGCACGATTGCACTGGAGTCGCTCTACCTTGACTACAAAAAGCAGTCGCGCGACGCGGGTGAATGGGTCGAAGCGATTATTGTTCCAAAGCGCTCCACAACGGGAGTGTTTCATGTCGCAAGCTACAAGAATTCAAAACGCAACGAACAGGACATTTCCGCCGTGTGCGCCGCGATTGCGGTGACGACCGAACGCGGCGTGGTGACGCAATGCAGAATCGCCTTTGGCGGCATGGCGGGAACCTCGAAGCGCGCCGCACTGGCCGAACAGGCGCTGATCGGCAAGGCGTGGAGCGAGGCCACCGTTCGCACGGCGATGGAAGCACTGAGCCACGACTATTCGCCGATGTCCGACATGCGCGCCAGCGCCGCCTACCGCATGCAGGTCGCGCAAAATCATCTGCTGCGCTTCTGGCTGGAATCGGACGCACGGCAAGGATCGCAGGGCGAAGCACAAGCGGCGAGGGTGTTTTGATGAACGCATTGCTCAATCCAACGCACCTTCAGATTGACGTTTCAACGCATGTGGTGGCAACGTCGACGCGACACGAATCCGCGCATTTGCATGTCACCGGCGAGGCGATTTACACCGATGACATCGCCGCACCGCGTGGCACCTTGTCTGCTGCGATTGGCTATGCGCCTGCTGCCCATGCAGTGCTCAAGTCGTTTGATTTGAGCGCGGTGGTTGCGGCTCCGGGCGTCGTCGCCGTGTACACCGCGAAGGACGTACCCGGCGTCAATAATTACGGTGGCATCGTGCTCGACGATCCGATCCTCGCGACTGACCTGATTGAGTATCACGGACAGCCCGTGTTCATGGTCGTTGCCGAGTCGCATCTGCTTGCGCGCAAGGCGGCAAAGCTCGCCCAATTTGATCTCGAAATTCGCACGCCCATCCTCTCGATTGATGATGCGCTGGCGGCGAAAAGTTACGTGCTTGATCCCGTGACCACGGGTCGCGGTGACGCCGAGACAGCGCTCGCTCGCGCTCCCCACCGTATCAACGGCAAGACGGCACATGGTGGACAGGATCACTTTTACCTTGAGGGCATGATCGCGATGGCGCATCCGGTCGAAGACGGCCAGATTGCCATTCAGTGTTCGACACAGCACCCTACTGAGGTGCAACACATTGTGGCGCGTGCGATGGCATTGCCAGATGCCAAGGTGCGTGTTGAATGCCGTCGCATGGGCGGCGGATTTGGCGGCAAGGAGTCGCAGCCCGCGCTGTTTGCATCACTCTGCGCGATTGCTGCAGCGCGACTCGGGCGCAGCGTGAAGATGCGCCTGGATCGTGATGACGACATGATCATCACCGGCAAAAGGCATCCGTTTCAGTTCGAATACGACATCGGATTTGACGATGACGGACGCATCCTCGGCGCGGATTTACTGCTCGCGTCGGACTGCGGCTACTCGGCTGATTTGTCGGGCCCGGTGAATGCGCGCGCTATCTGTCACGTCGACAACGCGTACTACCTTGAACATGTGCGTATCCGCAATTTTCCGTGCAAGACGCACAAGGTCTCGAACACGGCGTTTCGTGGTTTTGGCGGGCCACAGGGCATGTTCCTCATTGAGCATGTGATGGACGAGATCGCGCATACGCTGGGGAAGGATCCGCTCGATGTGCGTCAACACAATTTTTATGGTTTGACCGAACGCAACGAAACGCATTACGGGCAGGCGATTGACGACAATATCCTGCACGAAATCGTGCCCGAGCTCGAGCGCCGCGCCGACTATCGAGCTCGCCGAGCTGCGCTGCGTGAACAGAACAAATCGAGCCGCGTTATCAAGCGCGGTATCGCTGTCACGCCGGTCAAGTTTGGCATTTCATTTAACGCGTCGCACCTGAATCAGGCGGGTGCTTTAGTCAATATTTATTCAGACGGATCCGTGATCGTCAATCACGGTGGCACCGAGATGGGCCAGGGGCTATTCACCAAGGTCGCGCAGGTTGTCGCGGAGGAATTGGGCATTGATTTCAAGCGCATTCGCGTGTCGACGACCGACACCAGCAAAGTGCCGAACACCAGCGCCACCGCAGCCTCCAGCGGCAGTGATTTGAATGGAATGGCGGCGAAGGAGGCCTGCCGGATATTACGCCTGCGGCTTGCGGAATTTGCGGGGAAGAAATGGGATGTGGACACTTCGGCCATTCGCTTTGTCAATGACGGCATCGAAGCTGGAACAGGCGGCGAAGTCAGGCGATGGGGCTTTACTGAACTGGCGCACGACGCATGGTTCGCCCGCATTTCGCTCTCGGCGCAGGGGTTTTACAAGACACCCAAAATTCACTGGAATCGAGACACGTTCAAAGGTCGCCCGTTTTACTACTTCGCATACGGCGTTGCCTGCGCGCAGGTTGCCATCGACACCCTGACCGGCGAGTCGAAGGTGGAGCGCGTTGACATCCTGCACGATGTGGGCAGTTCGCTAAATCCCGCGCTCGACAAAGGTCAGGTCGAAGGCGCGTTTATTCAGGGCATGGGCTGGCTCACCGGTGAAGAGCTGGTGTGGAACGGCAAAGGGGTGCTCACCACACATGCGCCAAGCACTTACAAGATCCCGACCGCCGCAGATGTGCCTGAACAATTCAACGTTTGGCTCGTCGAGAATTCCCCGAATCGCGAAGACACGATTTATCGCAGCAAGGCCGTCGGCGAACCGCCGCTCATGCTGGCGTTCGCGGTGCACCACGCGATTCGCGACGCCATAAGTTCGGTCTCGGATTACAAGACCAGCGCCCAGATTGCAGCACCCGCAACAGCGGAGGCGATTTTGAACGCCGTGATGAAAGCACAAGCGGCATGCTGACCCCGGGCGCACATTTGCTGGATCTGCTCGACCGACGTGAGCCGGCTGTCTGGGTTTGCGTCACGCGTTCGTCCGGCTCGGTGCCTCGTGAGGCGGGCACAACAATGATCGTTACGCCAACGCATACGTTCGGCACTATCGGCGGCGGTCATCTCGAACTGCGTTCCATCGAGGTTGCGCGCGAATTGCTCACGCTGGGCACGACGACCTCAACGCGTCGGCACTTTCCTCTGGGTCCGGCGCTGGGGCAATGTTGCGGTGGCTCAGTGGACGTCGCGTTCCTGCCCGTTGCGCAGGCGCATCGCGAAAGTTTGCAGGAGCTGAGTGCTGTCGAACGCTTTGGCGGAACTTATCGAATAGAGCGAGCGCTTGATACCGGCGACACGCTGAGATTCCTGCTTCACTTTGACCCGTGGACGATTTGGGTGTTCGGTGCGGGGCATGTCGGTGCTGCGCTGGTATCGGTGCTGGCGACGCTTCCGTGCAAGGTGTCCTGGGTGGACTCGAGAGACGCGGCCTTCCCTACGGTGTTGCCTGATAACGTTCAGAAGATCGAGTCCGATGCGCCGGCCACTGAAGTGCGCCTTATATCCGCCGGTGCCGACGTGCTGATGCTCACGCATTCCCATGCGCTCGATCTCGAAATTTGTCTTGAGCTTTTGAAGCGCGACGATCTGGCGTATTGCGGGCTGATTGGCTCGGCGACCAAGGCGGCGATCTTTAACAAACGGTTCGCGTCGCGCGGATTTTCTGGCATCGAGATTGCTCGTATCACCTGCCCGATCGGGCTGCCGGCGCTATCGAGCAAGCATCCGGGCGTCATCGCTGTGAGCGTCGCGGCCGATCTTGCAGAACGGCACGAAAAATCAGAACAGCGCAGAATCCGCCAAAAAGCCGACCACAACAACGTCACGCAGTCACAAAACTGAGGGGAAACCAGGTGAGTGAAACCACGCCGCTAAGGCTTGAGGTTAAAAGCGTCAGCAAACGATACCCCAGCGTCGTCGCCAACGATGACGTGAACTTGCTCGTCGCACCGGGAGAAATTCATGCGGTGCTGGGTGAGAACGGCGCGGGCAAATCGACGTTGATGAAAATCATCTACGGTGCGGTGAAGCCCGACACTGGCGAGGTTTTGTTTAACGGCAAGCCCACGCATGTTCGCAATCCGCAAGAGGCGAGGGCGCTCGGCATCAGCATGGTGTTCCAGCATTTTTCGTTGTTCGAAACGGTGACCGTTGCCGAAAACATCTGGCTCGGTCTCGACAAAAGTTTTACGCTGGACGCGGTGCGGCAAAAGGCCGCGCAGAAGGCGAAGGAATATGGGCTGGACGTTGAGGTAGATCGACCCGTGCATTCGCTGTCGGTCGGTGAGCGGCAGCGCGTTGAGATCGTTAGGGCGCTGCTGACTGATCCGAAAGTATTGATCCTCGACGAGCCCACGTCTGTGCTCACGCCGCAAGCGGTACGTGTGCTGTTCGTCACTTTGCGCAAACTCGCTGCAACCGGTTGCAGCATCCTCTACATCAGCCACAAGCTCGATGAAATTCGCGAGCTGTGTACGAATTGCACGGTGTTGCGGGGCGGTAAAGTTACCGGCCACGTTGATCCGCGTGATGAGAGCAACGCCTCGCTATCGCGTCTGATGATTGGTGCCGAGCCACCGAAGTTGCAACATCGTGAGGTCAACACGGGTGCCGTTGGCATGACGGTTCACGGTCTGTCTATCCGGGCGGAAGATCAGTTTGGTGTCACGCTCGACAACATTGCATTCGCAGTTCGTGCTGGCGAAATCGTCGGTGTCGCGGGCGTTTCCGGCAATGGCCAGCAAGAGCTTTTGGCGGCGCTTTCCGGCGAGAGTGTTCGCGCGCCGAGCGGCAGCATCAAGCTCTTTGGCAACGATATCTCGCGACGCAATCCACGTGTTCGTCGTGCTGGCGGTTTGCATTTCGTGCCAGAGGAGCGCTTGGGGCGCGGCGCGGTGCCGACGATGGCGCTGGCGGCGAATACGCTGCTATCGCGCGCGGCGGATGTCGTGGGAAAAGGCGCGCTTGGCTGGGTTTCACCGAAAGCAACAGCCAGCCTCGCCGGTGTCATCATCAAGGATTTCAACGTCAAAGCCGGTGGCCCGGATGCAGCAGCTAAGAGTCTGTCCGGCGGCAACTTGCAAAAATTTATCGTAGGTCGCGAGATCGGCGCGAAGCCAAAAGTGCTGATCGTGGCGCAACCAACTTGGGGTGTGGACGTGGGTGCAGCGGCGCAAATTCGCGGCGCATTGCTCAAATTGCGGGATGAAGGTTGTGCGCTGTTGGTGGTCAGCGAAGAGCTGGACGAGCTGTTCGAGATTTGTGACCGCATGCATGTGATTGCCAAGGGGCGGCTGTCGCCCTCGGTGAAAACGAGCGAAGCGACAGTTGAGAAGATCGGTGAATGGATGAGCGGGCTTTGGCAAACCCCCGGCGTGATCGCCGCGGCAGCGCAACAAGCTACGGGAGCGCAACATGCTTAAGCTGGAGGCGCGTCCACAGCCGTCGAAATTCTGGGGTATCGGTTCGCCGCTCTTGGCGCTTGTGTTCACTGTGATCATCGGCGTCGCGATTTTCATGCTGATGGGGAAAGACCCGGTCAAGGGTTTGCTGGTATTTTTTTGGGAACCGATCAAATCGGGCTACGCGCTGTCCGAGTTGGCGGTGAAGGCGACGCCGTTGGCCATCATTGCGCTGGGTTTGGCCGTGTGCTTCCGCTCCAATGTGTGGAATATCGGCGCTGAAGGACAGTTCGTGCTTGGTGCGATCACGGCGGGCGGCGTGGCGCTGCTGGCTGATGCTTCGACCGGCCCGTGGATCATTCCGCTAATTTTGCTCGCGGGTGTGCTCGGCGGAATGTTCTGGGCCGCGATTGCCGCGCTGTTGCGCGACCGTTTCAACGCCAACGAAATTCTGGTGACGCTGATGCTGGTCTACGTGGCTGATCTCGTGCTTTCGTACCTCGTCTACGGGCCGTGGAAAGACCCGAACGGCTTCAACTTTCCACAAACGAAAACCTTTGAGAAAGCCACACAGATTCCCAAGTTGTTCGCCGGAACGCGAATCAATATTGGCCTCTTGATTGCGCTCTTTGGCGTGGCGGGGATGTGGATTTACATGTTCCGCACGTACGGCGGATTTCAATTACAGGTGGGCGGGCTCGCCCCTGCGGCGGCGCGTTACGCCGGTTTCTCTTCACGTCGTGCGCTGTGGACGGCGCTGCTCGTTTCGGGCGGCGCGGCGGGGCTGGCGGGCGCGCTTGAGGTTGCGGGGCCTATTGGGCAGCTCACGCCCTACGTGCCCGCAGGTTACGGCTTCGCGGCCATCATCGTCGCCTTCGTTGGGCGCTTGAATCCGATCGGCATCGTCTTCTCCGCGATCTTGATGAGCATGTTTTATATCGGTGGCGAGCTGGCGCAGTCGCGGCTTGGGCTGCCGAAGTCGTTGACTGGTGTGTTTCAGGGCTTGCTGCTGTTCACGCTTCTCGCGTGCGACACCTTGATCGCATATCGAGTCGTCTGGAAGTCCGGCAGCATCAAGTCAGGAGCGAAGTAAATGGAACAGTACGCATTGCTGATCGCCGCGACGCTGAACGCCGGAACAGTACTCTCTATAGCGGCGTTGGGCCTGTTGATCAACGAGCGCTCCGGCATCGTTAACCTCGGCGCGGAAGGCATGATGCTCTGCGCTGCCATCGCCGGGTTTGCCGCGGTCGTTCATACCGGAAATGACTGGGTTGGCTTTGGCGCGGGGATGCTGGCGGGCGGCGTATTGGCTGCGATATTTGGCTATCTTGTGATCTGGCTCAACACCAACCAGTTCGCTACCGGCCTCGCGCTCACGCTCTTCGGCGCTGGCTTCTCGGCGTTCGCGGGCGTAAAGTATGTTCAGGAAAAACTGCCGGAACGCTCAAGTTTCTCCATCCCCGGTTTGAGCGACATTCCGCTTTTGGGCACCGCACTGTTCAAGCAGCATCCGATGGTTTATTTCGCGATGGCGCTCACCGCGTTCATCATCTGGTTCCTGTTCAAAACCCGCTCCGGTCTGGTGTTGCGCTCAATTGGCGAATCGCCCGAGGCAGCGCATTCGCTGGGCTATCCGGTGCGGCGCATCCGTCTGGCGGCAGTGGTCGTCGGTGGCATGCTGTGCGGGCTGGCGGGTGCCTATCTCTCGATCATTTACACGCCGCTCTGGGTTGAGGGCATGGTGTCAGGCAAAGGCTGGATTGCGCTGGCGTTAACCACGTTTGCGACGTGGCGACCGCTCCGCGTGCTGTTTGGAGCGTATTTATTTGGAGGCGTAACGATGTTGCAATTTCATCTGCAGGGTCAGGGCGTGGAGATTGCCAGCCAGTTCCTGTCGATGACGCCCTACATCGCCACCATCGTCGTGCTGGCGCTGATCTCACGGAATCCGGCACTTATTCGCATTAACATGCCAGCTTCCATCGGCAAACCGTTCTACCCTGGCTCGTAGTTAGCACGAATCATGCTTACAATTTTTACTAACCTAGTCTTCAATCACTCAATCACATAGGGGATATGGAATGAACACGAAACGCACCCTGCTCGCAGCGGGTATCAGCGCAGCGCTTTTGGCCACACTGGCTGGTTGTGGCGGCAAAAAAGAAGAACCGAAAGCGGCTGCTCCAGCTGCGGCGCCCGAAGCTGCGGCTCCCGCCAAAGTTGAACCACTCAAGGTCGCTTTCGCGTATGTTGGCCCGGTTGGCGACGGTGGCTGGACGTTCGCGCATGACAACGCGCGCAAAGCGGTCGAAAAGGAGTTCGGCGACAAAGTCGTCACGTCGTTTGTCGAAAAAGTGCCAGAGAGCGCCGATGCTGAGCGCGTATTCCGTGACCTCGCCGGTCAGGGTAACAAACTGATCTTCGGCACTACGTTTGGCTACATGGAGCCGATGCTGAAAATCGCGCCGGATTTCAAGGCCATCAAGTTCGAGCATGCAACCGGCTACAAAACCGCTGAAAACATGCGTACCTACGACAGCCGCACCTACGAAGGTGCCTACATGGCCGGCGTGATCGCAGGCAAGATG
>JANXUB010000052.1 GCA_025352105.1 Burkholderiales bacterium
GCAGGAGTGGCTGGCGCTGCAGGGGCTGGCCTGGGAGCGATTCGGCCGCATCAGCGTCTACAGTGATTCGGTGAACGACCTGCCGTTGCTGGAGCGCGCGACCGATCCGGTGGCCACCAACCCGAGCCCGGCGCTGCGGCAGATCGCGCAGGCGCGTGGCTGGCGCACCCTGAACTTGTTCGACTGAACCGCAACGATTGAAGCCTCGCGAATGATCAAGAAATTCATCGACAAGCTGCTCGGCAAGGGCCCGAAGGCCGCCGACAAGGACAGCGGTGCCGCACCCGCCGGCCGACGCGCCGAGGTGCCCAAGAGCGAGCACCACATCGATCCGGCGCTGGTCGACGAGCGCGCGGTCAAGGTCGTGCGCACGCTGGTCGACGCCGGCTACGAGGCCTACATCGTCGGCGGTGCGGTGCGCGACCTGCTGGTCGGGCTGCGGCCGAAAGACTTCGACGTGGCGACGAACGCGACCCCCGAGCAGGTCAAGGCGCTGTTCCGGCGCGCGTTCATCATCGGGCGGCGCTTCCGGCTGGTTCACGTGATGTTTGGTGACGAGACCATTGAAGTCTCGACGTTTCGAAGTAATACCGTCAAAACCACCGATGGCAGCAAAAGCGCCGGTGAAGTCGAATCAGATTCAACCGGCCGCATCACCTCGGACAATGTGTACGGCACACAAGCTGAAGACGCCGCGCGGCGCGATTTCACGATCAACGCGCTGTACTACGATCCGACGCGTGATGTGGTCGTCGACTTTTTGGGCGGCCTCAAGGACATCGAAAAGCGCACGCTGCGACTGATCGGAAAAGCCGACGTTCGCTACCGCGAGGACCCGGTGCGCATGCTGCGTGCGATCCGTTTGGCGGTCAAGCTCAAGTGCGATATCGCAAAAACGACAGCGGTACCGATTCGCGAGAACGCGGCGCTCATCAAGAACGTGCCACCTGCGCGGCTGTTCGACGAGATTCAGAAATTGCTGCTCTCGGGCTACGCCAACGAAACGCTGGCCGCGTTGCGCAAACATGGTTTGACAGAGGGTTTATTGCCGCTTCTGGATCTGATTTATCAGCAACCGGGCAGCCAGAAATTTATTGAGCTGGCGCTCGACAACACGGATCGTCGCGTCCGTGAAGACAAGCCCGTTTCGCCCGCGTTCCTGTTCGCTAGCCTCCTGTGGCACGAAGTGACAAAACGTTGGAGCGAGATCGAAGCGGGCGGCGAAAACCGCATTCCGGCGCTGATGCAGGCGATGGAAGAAGTGATCGACGGGCAACGCGAAACCATTACGCTCCCGCAGCGATTTGCCGGAGTCACCCGCGAAATCTGGCTGATGCAGCCGCGCTTTGAGCAGCGTACCAGCAAGGCCGCTCTGCGCGTGGTGGAGCAGGCGCGTTTCCGAGCGGCCTATGACTTCCTGCTGCTACGAGCCGCCGCGGGTGAAGTCGAACAAGAACTCGCCGACTGGTGGACCAATTTCATCGAATCTGACCCTGATATTCGTCAGGAACTGATTAGCCAGCGGCAGCGCGCGGCGGCGCGCCATGCTAGCCCTGCAGGCGCAGGAGCATCGGGTACAGACGGGCCAGCCCGTCGCCGTCGATCGCGCGGCGGTCGCGGGCGACGACGCGAGAACGAGGGTGGCCCCGGAGATGACGGTCAAGGCGGTAGCGCGACAGCCGAAAGCGCGTGACTACGCCCGTCGGCGCGTACCTCGCGCTAGGTAGCAATCTCGCTGATCCCGCCGAGCAATTGGTACAAGCGCGCGCTGCGATCAACGCGATGCCTGACACAAAAATTGTTCGTGTATCGTCCCTCTACCAAAGCCCAGCGTGGGGAAGCGATGAGCCGCAGCCTGACTACATCAATGCCGTGATTGCCGTGCAAACCACGTTGTCCGCTCGCGACTTGTGGCTTGCAACCTCGGGGGTTGAGGCCGCGCAGGGGCGCGTTCGCAGCGGAGCGCAAAATGCTGCGCGAACGATTGATATTGATTTATTGCTCTACGGCAACACCGCAATACAAAGCGCCGATCTGACTGTGCCCCATCCGCGCATGCACGAGCGCGATTTTGTGCTGTTGCCGCTCGTCGAAATTGCGCTCCTCGTTGTGATCCCGGGCCATGGCAGGGCCAGCGATTGTCTGAGAGCAATTGGGCCAACCCGCATTCGAAAACTAAGCCACAATCCAGCATGGAAATGAGCGAGCTGCGCTACATCGTCGTCGAAGGTGCCATCGGGGTTGGCAAGACGAGCCTTGCCCGCAAACTCGCGATGAAGCTGGGCCGCGATTTGCTGCTGGAAGCACCCGCTGAAAATCCGTTTCTGGAGCGCTTTTATGCCGAACCGGAACGATTCGCTTTGGCTACGCAGCTAAATTTCCTGTTTCAGCGCGCAGATCAGGTGAAAGCGTTGTCTCAGATGAGCCTGTTTTCGCGCGGTGTTGTTGCTGATTTTCTGCTTGAAAAAGACCCGCTGTTTGCGGCGCTCACCCTGTCCTCTGATGAGCTGACGCTGTATCACAAGCTGTATTCGCATTTGCAGCCGCAATCGCCGAAACCTGATCTTGTTATCGCGTTGCAGGCGCCGACTGACGTGCTGGTGCAGCGGGTGGCCCATCGCGGCATTCGCTTCGAACAGCAAATGCGCCCGAGCTATCTGGCACGACTGGCCGACGCCTACACCCGTTTCTTTCACAGCTACGACGCTGCACCGGTGCTGTTCGTCAATACAGAGGGTCTTAATTTCGTTGACTCTGCTGCGGACGTTGAGCTTTTGCTAGCACGTGTTGCAGGTATGCGCAGCGAGCGCGAGTTCTTTAATGTGGCCTCAGTTGCTTAGCTGGCGTCAGCGCGCCTTCCCAGTCGCCATGAGACTTGGTCTGATCGGTGTTTCTTCGTTACACTCATCCCAATAACAATGGAGGCATGGGTTCTGGTGTATGGGGAGTTTGGATTGACGCGTCGAATACATAGCAAGTCTCGTGTGGCTTTTGGCGTGGCTGCGGCTTGCGTGGCGGTCTCCGGTGTGGCCGTCTGGTCGCCTGCCGCTTTGGCACTCTCGTTTGGTAGCGAGCAGGTTCTGTCGTATCTGGGCCAGCCGCTAAGGCTCGCAATTCCGTTGTTGGGAGCCACGGCTGATTCACTGGAGGCTCGCTGTTTTCGGCTGGTCATCCCAGCCCGCAATGATGGTCTGACAGTAATTTCGCAAGCTCGCATCGAGCTACAGACGTCTTCAAATCCACCTTTACTTATCGTGCGCGGCAATCGCCCGGTAGACGACCCTGTGGCGCGCGTGAGTATCGAGGCGGGCTGCGACACGCCGATCCGGCGGGATTACACCGTACTGCTTGACCCCCCACCGCTTCAGGCGACCGAAACGATGCGCCCCGCGCCGGTGCCGACACCGCCGGTTTCCGTCGGCGCGAGCGTAAGTTTGAACGAGGCTGCGCCCTTGAAAGCGCCAACCAGAGCTTCCGCAGTTGATCAAACTGACCGTAGCGAACGCGATCAAAAGGCCCGAGCCGCACGCGCCAAAGCGGTCGCTGCGAATGCTGCCGCCCGCGCCTCGAAGGAGACGCAAAGCAGCCCCCCAAAACCCTCGGCTAGCGCGAACAAATCGCTTCGCATCGATCCCAAGCCGACCGAAAAGCAACCGCAGGATTTGCTGCGTGTTCAGGATGGTGCCGGGGCTAGCGCTGCCGCTGTCGCCGATGCGTCGCTTGCCGCGCTCGCGGTACCGAGACTCAAAATTGCCAGTGATTTGCCGTCGTTTGAGTCGTCAGCGCTCGGAACATCAAGAATCACTGACGAGCTGCAAGCCGCTATCGCAGGGGAGCGCCGCGCGCGCTTGCTAAGCGCGCCAATTGAAGAAGATTTGTCGCCTAGGCTTGAGGCGGATCTCGTGGTCGCCAAGCGCCGTTTGGCTGAGTTGCAGTCGCAACTCAGCGCGGCTGGCATCGCAGCCAAGCCGGACGCCGGATCCGCAGCGGTTGGCTCAGGCGCGGTCGCACCGAATCTCAGCCCAAAGACGGCCCCAGCAGCAGCCCCACAAAACGAGTGGAACTGGCGACAGTGGCTCTGGGTACCTGGCGTTTTGCTGGTGCTGGGTCTGCTTGGCTTCCTTTTAAGGCAACGGCGTTCGCAGCGAGCAGCGCCGCAATTCGCGACGGCAACGACAGCGGTCGCGCACGCGGACGACGCAATCTTTGCACCAACGCTTACGGATGTTGAACCATCGACAACTGAGGTGCGCGCGGCGTCTGAGGCCACCGCCCGAGTCGCCCCGCGGGTCGCCGCGCCAACCCCGGTTGCAAAAACCACAACGCCGCCACCGGTCGCGGCGACAGCACAGGCCGCCGCTGCCGCAGCCGCTCCAGCTACGCTAAATCCCCTTTTGCGGACGCCCGCCGCAGCGACAGCCGAGCGTGAAGCGTCGGATCGGCTTAACAATCCACTATTTCAGCTGCGCGACACGACACGACATGTAGATGTGACCGAGTTGTCACAGGTTACCGACGAGGCGCAGGTGTATGTCGATCTGGGTCGCAGCGATCAGGCCATCGAGATATTGCGGGATCACATTGAGCAGCAAGTCGGTGAGCGTGATTCGCCCGCCGCGTGGCTTATGATTTTTGATCTCTATCGACGCACAAATAACCGCGCAGGTTATGACGAGCTTGCGCCGAAATTCCGTACACATTTCAACGGACGCATGCCGGACTGGGACAACTACGGTCATGAGCTAGCCCTTGACGACGGTCTCGAGGCGTTTCCGCATCTGGTAGCCGTGTTACAGCGTGACTGGGGCACGCCGGACGCGAGAAAATTCCTCGAAGAGCTCCTGTACGACAACCGTGGCGGTTCGAGGCTCGGTTTCAGTCTTGCCGCTTATCGGGATATTTTGTTGTTGCTGCAGGTTCACGAAGCGTTTGATGCTCCCGATTCAGCGGGCAGTCTCGCCTCCATTATCGACTGGGAGTCACGCGGCGCTAACGACGATGACGGCACGCCGAAGTGGGATTTGTCACTGGACATGCTGGAGCCCCCGAAGGCGGGCGAGCTTGAGTCGTTTCTGCGAAATCGGCCACCGGACGACAAGTCGTAGCGACCGCTAATGCGGACATGAGACCTCGAAGGCGCGCGCTCCTCCCTCCGCCCCCCGTCAATCAATACGTCACAGCATCTAAGGCAGGGCCTCACAGAGGGGGCGACGGATGGATAGTCCGCCCGTCTGCGGTGTGATGAAGAACTCACAGGCATCGTAGCCTTGAGATTTGATTCGCCCAATAATCTCCGCCAGCGCGACCGGTGGCAGCAGCGGATCACGCGCCAACACCCAGCCAAAACGGTGCGATGGGTGTCCCACGACGGCCCAGCGATAGTTGGGGTCAAGCGCGATGATCCAGTAATCAGCCGCCACCCAGAATCGATATTCGCCGAACAATTCAAGAAAAGTCACTTCAAGCTTCGAAGCAGTGCCAACATCACCCGCGCGCGCTCGCCCGCTTGCGCGCTCACGCGCCTCATTATCACGCGTGCAAACGTTGTCGACACGGATCAACCCGTCCTCGCCCGCGCTGTAGCTTGCCTTAGTGTCACGCACACATTTGCGCTGAAAGAACTGCGGAATCGACGCTATCTCGTGCCATGTGCCGAGATACCTGGCGAGGTCAAATGATTCCACCGCTTTCACGTCCAGCGCAAATACAGGGGAGGCATTGAGTGCTGCCGCCAGCAAACCGACCGCAAGCATCGAGGTCGGCGCACGGCGAGCTAATCGCAGGCAGCGTCTGGCTGACGCGTTCAAGGCAAATTTAGTATCTAGGGAAACGCTAAACAAATCGCCACGCACATCGCATCCTTGTTTTGGGCGAACTACTTCGTCGAAAATACTCACAATAGCTCGCTATTGCTGCGTTTTTCGCCTCGAATTTCATCCCAAAACAAGGCGCGCTGCAACGTGTCGCTTTATTCAGCGTCTCCCTAGCATCCGTCTGTGGAATGCATCCAGACAACGGGTCTATTCCCGGATCGCTCTGGCCTGAATGCCACATTGCCCGACGCGATCAAATCAGTAGCCCGTGGAAGGCTTGGGAATATCGTCCGCAGCGGGCTCGGCCAATGCGGCGGCGATGTGCGATTTGGCTGCTTGAGCCAGATAAACGCCTTCGTGCGTGAGGGTGACCATGTGAAAGCCCTGCTTGCGGCGGATCGCCCCTACGTGACCACTGGCGCAAAAGATTCCGGCGAACTTGCCGTGCGCCTTGGCGCGCGCAAGAATGTGTGCGATGGTGTCAACACAGCGCTGGTCGGTCAAGTCGCTGCCGGGCCGCGCGCCCAGTACTAGCGCCAGATCCGCCGGACCGATATAGATGCCATCCAGCCCCGGCGTAGCAAGAATGTCATCTAGATGCTCGATGCCAGCCAGCGTTTCGATCATGGCCAGCACGACGATCTCATCGTTGGCATGATCAAAATAGTCGGGGCCGCCATAGAGCAGTCCACGCGCAGGTCCAAAGCTGCGCATGCCCGTTGGCGCATAACGACAGGCTGCGACCAAGCGCTCAGCCTCAGCCCGGTTGTTAATCATTGGACAGATCACGCCGTAAGCACCGGCGTCGAGCAGATGCATGATGATCGCGGTGTCGTTCCAAGGCGCGCGAACAATAGGAACAGTTGGCGTTGCTGACAACGCTTGCAGCATGGGCATCGCTTGTGCAAAGTCGAACATGCCGTGCTGCATGTCAACAGTCACACTGTCGAACCCGGCATGGCCCAGAATTTCAGCTGAGTAAGACGACCCGAGCGCGCACCAACCATTGGTGGTGCACTCTCCGCGCAGCATTTTTTCTTTAAGCGTGTTTTTTCTCATAGTGGTGTTAACTAACCGCACGCTGGCAGCATGGCGTTTCGAAGTGTGAACACCATTATGGCTCACACCGTTCAGCTTGAGGCATGCAGCGGATCGATTCAACCGAACCGCTGCGTGAACTCAAGCTACGGGACTCAATCCAGCTTCATCAGAAACGGAATCTCGACTTCGTACTTCTCGCCATCAGCCTTCGTCTTGCATGATGGATCGGTCAAGGCGGCAGCGAAGGTTCGCTGCACAGCACTGCGCAGGCTTCCCGGCGTCACACTGCCGGCGCGTACGTTACCAATCGTGCCGTCAGCGTTCACTGTGGCCAGAATCGTGCCTTCGATGCGATCCACACCCGCCTTGTTCATCTCACGCGCTGGTGGTGCATCGGGACGGCACGGTTGCGGCAACGACGAAATTCCGATTCGCGTAATTGCTGGCTTGGGCGCTGGCGGCGGCGCAACAGGTGCTGGCGGCGCTGGCGGCACCGGCGGCGCGATCTTGTACTCCGCCTTCGGGGGTTCCGAGGTTGTCGTGATTGCAGGTGCTGGTGGCGCTGCCACTGCAACTTCAACCGGCGGCACATACGGTGGTGGCGGCGCAGCGGGTGGTGGTGGTGGCAGGTTTGGCGTTTTTGGCGGCGGGGGGGGTGGCGGCGGAGGCGGTGGCGGTGGTGGAAGTTTGACTTCCTCCACAATCTTCGCTTCCAGCGGCTTTTTGATCACGTCAACTGCTTTGCGGGCGAGTCCTGTGACCAGTGCGTACACAATGAAAATGTGCAGTGCAACGACGGCGGCAACTGCCACCATGCGTTTATTCGATTGCTTCGGGTTGTAGGTGTAGTCCATACTAATTAAGCGCTTTCTTGAACGTCAGGTGCTTACAGCACGCGCTTAAAGGAATTGCTCATGACCAAGGATACCCATCTTGACCAGTCCGGCGCGCTGTGAGGCTGCCATGACATAGGCCACGATTGCATACTTGGCGAGCTTATTTGGACGCAGATGAATCTCGGGTTGCGTAGCCAGGGCCGCAGCCGCCGTCATCTTGCTTTCGAGTTCGCTGCGATCAGCGATCATCACGCCATTCCAGAAGATTTGGCTCGCTTCGTTAACATCAATTTTCACGATCTCGGGTTCTACAGGAGGCTTCACGTTGGAGGCTGGCGGCATGTTCATATTCACCGAGTGCAGCTGAATAGGAATGGTGATGATGAACATGATGAGCAGAACCAGCATCACGTCTATGAGCGGAGTGGTGTTCATGTCGACTAATACGTCGCCATCCCCACTGTTGTTGCCTACGTTCATGCCCATGACGTGCTCCCAGCTGCTGCATCAAACGCACGAGTGCCATGTGCAACCATGATGAGTTTTTTATTCATGGCTATTCTCTCGCTGCGGGTTCGGTAAGGAACGCGATTTTGGAGATACCGGCCGAGCGGCAGGCAAAGATAACGCGACCGACGCCGTCGTAGTTAGCCGTTAAATCCCCACGAATGTGAACCTCGGGTTGCGGGTCCATTTTCGACACTTTTTTGAGCCGGTCCGTCAGATCGCGGATGTCCGCAATTGCCGTATCGTACATAAACATCTTGCTGTCGGCGTTCACCGAGATCACGATGTTTTCTGGCTTCGATTCTCGAATCTGTATCTCTTCCTTTGGAAGTTGCAGTTTGATCGAGGTGGTGACCACCGGAATGGTGATCAGGAAGATGATCAACAGCACCAGCATCACGTCCACCAATGGCGTGGTGTTGATGCTTGAGTTGATCTGGTCTTCGTCGCCGCTACTACTACCTACGTTCATGCCCATGATTCAGGCTCCGATCGCGTGTGTGGTGCCGACCTATCGCTTGCCGCCTGCGGCCGCCGCAGCCGAGCCGATCAGCACGGAGTGCAGATCTGAGCCGAAGTTGCGAATCTTGTCGAGCGTGGTTTTATTCTTGCGGACGATGAAGTTGTAGCCAAGCACGGCTGGCACGGCCACCGCAAGACCAATGGCTGTCATGATGAGCGCTTCGCCCACCGGGCCTGCAACTTTGTCGATGGAGGCTTGACCTGACACACCAATTTTGACGAGTGCGTTATAGATACCCCAAACGGTTCCGAACAACCCTACGAATGGCGCCGTGGAGGCTACGGTGGCGAGAAACGCCAAACCGTTCTGCATGTTGCTTTGTACGCTGTCGGTGGCGCGCTGGATGCTTTGTGTGACCCAGTCGGAGAAGCTGATGTGGGCTAGGAGGCCCTCGTGCTTTTTCGTCGACTCAAGCGCAGCTTGCGAGATGAATCGGTAGGGGCTCTGCTCTTTCAGCGATTCAACGCCTTGAGCAACCGACGGTGCGCTCCAGAAGGTGGCTTCTGCAGCCTTCGCTTGTCGACCAATTTTCGAGAGTTCGACGAGCTTGGAGATCATGATGTACCACGTGCCAATCGACATGATGATCATCAAAGTCAGCGTGGTGCGTGCGACGATATCACCCTCGTTCCAGAGCGCTTTGACACCATAGGGGTTCTCAACCTTTTCAGTCGCAGGCTTGCCCGACTGGAATGGCGCGATGGCTGGTGCCGGTGCTGGAGCGGGCGCTGGCGTCACAGCTGCCGGTGCAGCCGTAGCAGCCGTCGCAGCCGTCGTAGCGGTAGCAGCAGTCGCTGACGGAGCCTGAGCAATAGCACTGAGTGGCAATACCACTGCGGAGGAGACCAGCGACACGGCGGCCAAAGCGGCGAGTGCGCGCTGCGCGGAACAAACAAATGATTTTATTGACACAAATTTTTCCTCTTCGCTGTTAACCGGATCGCGGCCTCTAGCGCAAATATAGATTTAACGAACTTATTATGCCTCATTTTGCAGAAGTAGTTGTACGACGTGTGACAACGAGAAGACTGCACGAAAGCGTTCAAACCGAAAGGTTACCAGAGGAGCAATATTTATGCCGAGGTGTGACGCTTAAATACGGTCAATTCGCTTTCGCGAACCTACACCGGCTTGTCAAAGTTCTTCCGGCGAAGCAGCAAGCGCTCAATGCTGTTGAGAGCTTGGTACCACGGCGAAAACTCTGCGAACAAGCGTTGGTCAATTTCATCGGGCTCTGTTCCAAAGCGAGCGGCAAAACCTAAACCGTCGCGCTGGCGGACGAGATCAAAAATCTCCCGCCATGTTCTGCTGTCATCGATACCAAGAAAAATTTCACGCACGGCGGGTGTGGGTTTCATCTCGCGTCGTAGCCCTGATTGGGTGTGCGTCAGCAAAAAAGGCTTGCTCTGATGTCCGTCAATCACTGCGGCGAGACTGGGACCGGAGGCGGGATAACTTTCCCGCAGAAAAAAGGGTACGTAGTCCAGATCGCCGAACGGCGCGCTGGTGTCAGCGAGACGCGTAGCAAAAAACGCGTGCAACACCAAATCGCCGCCGATTAATTCAGCCAACGATTCCTGCTCTCGCTCTGGTTTAGCGCTGATCGCAGCAAGCTCCGGTAGATCGTGCAGCCATGTTGCAGGCAAATACGGCAAGCGCCCGCGATGCACGTCTGAGAGGTAAATGTGAAGCTTGCGGTCATCGACAAACCAGCGGTAAATCTCCTCTACATCGAAGGCGCGATCCTGCGAATGCAAGAGCAAATCGTACAGCGCAGCATCGCCGCCTTGATGCAAGTCCGGATGCAACTCTGCGGAGCGTGCAAGCCAATTCGTGCGTGGCAATTTGGCGAGTAACCGCTTTGCCTGATCCACGCGCTCGGCGTAGCTCGCAGGGGGGGGCAGATGACGCAATATCGCTTGCGCCTGATAAATGCCAATACGACCGAGCTTGCCGTAGAGCAACACAGCCATCGCACCATCCGGACCGAGAGAAGGCAGCAGCGCGGCAAGACCGAGCTCCGGATCGGATAAATGATGCAGTACACCAACGCAATTGATGAAATCAAATTGACCCAAGTTCATCGTTGGCAAATCGAGCAGGTTGCCCTGAACGAATTCAATGCCTTCGATCCCCCTTCGATTTGCTCGCGCCCTCGCGATGTCGATGGCCGCAGCACTTAGATCAAGGTGAACGATCCGTGCGCCAACGACGCCACGTTCACGCATTTGTTGCGCGATGAAAATGGTGCCGTCGCCGGTGCCTCCGCCCGCGACGAGCACACGGAAGCTAGCATCGAAGACACGCTCACCGCGAAAGCAGTGATGATTGAGCAAATCCAGATCATCGAGCCATGTGCCGATCAGTCGCGAATCTTCGTCGACTGGGTCACGCGGCGGGTAAGGTAGCGCTTCGTATTGAGCGGCGACCTTGGCGCTGATGTCAGCAGTCACGAATGCCCCTGTGTTAGTTACTTCACTTGCCACTACGCGTTACCCGAAATCCATTCGGCGGACGTGCAAAATCGAATCGGCGTTCCAACGCCACCTCCGCCCCGTTTCCGTGAATATCACGCGTTCACGACCACAACTTAGTTCAGCCAATGATCATACTGCACAGCACCTGGATTTTTTCCTGCGTTTGGCGCAGTGCAGCGCGGTTTGCGCTGTGATCGTGAACGCAGCTGCGTCGTAAAAACAAAAAGCTCGCGACCTTGCGGTACGCGAGCTTCCGTGGACGCTGACGCCCATTGATTCAGCCCGTGAAAGCTGAATCAACATCGTGCCTTACTTGAATTTGTATTCGAGTGCAGCGCGATACGTGCGACCACGTGGGTCGACATAGGTTGGATCAAAGCCGACCTGGAAGTACTGGTTCTGAACAGTAAAGGGTGGATTGCGATCCGTCAGGTTGCGGATGCCAAGTTTCACTTTCAAGTTCTTGATGCCAGACCAAGTCAGCGCCGTGTCCCACGTCTCGTAAGGCGCAACTTCGCGGATGCCGTCCTGGTCAAGGTAGGCGCTCTGCCAGTTGTAGCCAAGGTAGGCATTCCACGGGCCGCTGTCCCACGTGATCGACGTGGTGTGCTTGAAGCGAACCACAGGACCAAAGATCGCGAACTGACCTACGTTCTGGCTCTCAGGACCGCCTGCCGTAGTACGCTGCTTCTGCGAACCGAGATAGGTGCCTTCCATGCCGAAGGTGAAATCACCCACCGCTGTCTTCGGAACGCGCAGTTTCATCGATGCGTCGAAGCCGCTGGTCTTCTGTGTCGACACGTTGGCATAACCAGCTTTGATGAAGCTGATTACAGTTCTTCCCGTCGCTGGATCAATCTT
>JANXUB010000064.1 GCA_025352105.1 Burkholderiales bacterium
CATACCTTGCGCAGTTGCAGCAGTCTCTGGGCGGAACCGGAATTGCCTATGGTGCACAGGATGTGTCAGAGCACCTAAGCGGCGCGTACACTGGGCAGATTAGCACTGCGATGCTGACAGAATTCGGTGCCACGCTGGTGCTCGTAGGGCACTCGGAGCGACGGCTGTACAACGCAGAATCCAGTGCGCTGGTTGCTGCAAAGGCGGCTAGAGCCGTTGCAGCAGGCGTGGTGCCCGTAATCTGTGTTGGCGAAACGCTTGCCGAGCGGGAGTCGGGGCAGGCGGAGCTTACGGTCGCCGCGCAGCTGGCAACATGCGCCACACTGATCGCCAGTTCGTCGGCAAATATGGTGATTGCTTATGAGCCCGTCTGGGCGATCGGTACGGGCAAGACCGCGTCGCCAGCCGAAGCGCAAGCGATGCACGGTTTCATCCGCGCTGAACTCTTCAAGGTCAGCGCTGCGGCCGCAAACATCAGCTTGCTTTACGGCGGCAGCGTCAAGGCATCGAACGCAGTCGAGCTGTTTTCGCAACCGGACATTGATGGTGGACTTATCGGCGGTGCGTCGCTGATCGTGGAAGATTTCCTCGCAATAGTTTCTGCGGCGTAAGTAGACATCCGAGAAGCCGTTCCGCTATGTATAATCATGGGCTATGGAAATTTTTCTACTCGCGGTGCACGTAATAGCAGCAGCCGCAATTTTGGTACTAGTCCTGCTCCAGCACGGCAAGGGAGCCGACATGGGCGCGTCCTTCGGCACCGGCTCAGCGGGTAGCGTGTTTGGTGCGGCGGGTTCGGCCAATTTTTTGAGCCGCGCGACAGGCATTGCCGCCACGGTGTTTTTTGTGACCAGCGTGGCGTTGACTTACGTGGGTGCGCACAAAACAACGACTGCTGGTGGCGTAATGCAGGGCGTAACCGGTGAGCCCGCGAAGTCTGGGTCTTCGGTTCCCGCTTCACCGGTTTTACCGGCAGCACCCAAGTCAGATATTCCGAAGTAATTTTTAGTTAGTAAGTTTTAAGCCGTCGTGGTGAAATTGGTAGACACGCTATCTTGAGGGGGTAGTGGCGAAAGCTGTGCGAGTTCGAGTCTCGCCGACGGCACCATTCAAAAATAATAAGTTCTGGTACGAGTCGTAACCAGACATAGTTCAGGGACGAGGAGGGCGGGGAGCACCAGTTTGCACCGCCTTTTTTTTGGGGATTTTTGATACATGTCGCTAGAAACATACGTCCCGGTACTGATCTTCATGATCGTGGCGCTAGCGTTCGGCTGTGTTCTGCTCGCAGTCGGTTGGTTGATCTCCCCCTCCAAGCCCAACCCCGACAAATTAGCTCCGTACGAGTGCGGATTCGAGGCGTTTGAAGATGCTCGCATGCGCTTTGACGTGCGCTATTACCTCGTTGCTATTTTGTTCATCCTGTTCGATCTTGAAATCGCCTTCCTTTTTCCGTGGGCCGTAGCCCTCAAGGAAATTGGCTTTCCGGGCTTTTTGACGATGATGGTTTTTCTCGGCATTCTCACCGTAGGCTTCATTTACGAGTGGAAAAAAGGCGCGCTTGACTGGGAGTAGTCCCGCTCACGTAGCCTCGAATGCTGATATCTGGAGTGCACTGATTTATGAGTCTTGAAGGCGTTTTTCAGGGAGGTTTTGCGGTAACCACGGTCGACAGCGTCATCAATTGGGCGCGTAATGGGTCCATGTGGCCAATGACGTTCGGCCTCGCTTGCTGCGCCGTTGAGATGATGCACGCCGGTGCCGCTCGCTACGACCTGGATCGTTTCGGCATTGTGTTTCGCCCGAGTCCGCGCCAATCGGACGTGATGATTGTGGCCGGAACTTTGTGTAACAAGATGGCTCCGGCGCTGCGCAAGGTTTATGATCAGATGGCCGAACCGCGTTGGGTGATTTCGATGGGTTCATGTGCCAATGGTGGTGGCTATTACCACTACAGCTATTCCGTCGTGCGCGGCTGCGACCGCATCGTGCCGGTCGATGTTTACGTACCCGGATGCCCGCCCACGTCTGAGGCCTTGATCTACGGCATTCTGCAACTGCAGAACAAGATCAAGCGCACCAACACCATTGCGCGGGCTTAAGCGACCATGCTGAAAGACATCATTTCCGAAGCACTGGGCAACAAAGTAGCGTCAATCGTTGCTGCGCTTGATGAGGTGACGGTTGAGGTTGCAGCGATTGATTGGCTCTCTGTTTGCACACTGCTTCGCGATCATCAGAAATGTCGCTTCGACACGATGATCGATTTATGTGGTGTTGACTATTCTGCGTATGGCGATGCCGGTCGCGAATCGCAAAAGTACGCCGTTGTTGTGCATTTGCTTTCGGTCACTCTGAATCAGCGCGTTCGTGTGCGTTGCTACGCGCAGGATGACGAATTTCCGGTGGTGCATTCGCTGGTTGATGTCTGGCCGTCTGCCAACTGGTTTGAGCGTGAGGCGTTCGACCTGTTTGGTGTGATCTTCGAAGGCCATCCTGATTTGCGTCGCCTGCTCACTGACTACGGTTTCGTTGGTCATCCGTTCCGCAAAGACTTCCCGACTTCGGGCTATGTCGAAATGCGTTACGACCCGGAGCAGCGTCGCGTTTTGTATCAGCCAGTCACCATTGAGCCGCGCGAAAATGTGCCGCGCGTGATTCGTGACAATAGTTACGCGAGCTAGGCAGAAAAGACATGGCTGAAATCCGTAACTACACCATGAACTTCGGGCCGCAGCACCCAGCGGCCCACGGCGTGCTTCGCCTCGTGCTTGAGCTTGATGGCGAGACCATCGAGCGTGCCGATCCGCATATCGGTCTGTTGCATCGTGCGACAGAAAAGCTGGCCGAAAGCAAGACCTACATCCAGTCGCTGCCGTACATGGATCGCCTCGACTATGTGTCGATGATGTCGAACGAACATGCGTATTGCATGGCGATTGAAAAGCTGTTGCAGCTGCCAGTGCCAGAGCGTGCTCAGTACATTCGTGTGATGTTCGACGAAGTGACGCGGCTGATGAACCATCTGCTATGGCTCGGCTGCCACGCGCTGGACGTGGGCGCGATGACGGTGTTCCTGTACGCATTCCGGGAGCGAGAAGACCTGTTCGACATGTACGAAGCGGTGTCCGGCGCGCGCATGCATGCGGCGTACTACCGCCCGGGCGGCGTGTATCGTGACCTGCCGGATCGCATGCCGCAGTATCAGGCATCAAAGATTCACAACGCCACCGCGATCAAGAAAATGAACGAGAACCGTCAAGGTACGTTTCTCGATTTTCTTGAAGACTTCACCAATCGTTTTCCGACTTATGTCGATGAATACGAAACGCTTCTAACTGACAACCGCATCTGGAAGCAGCGCACCGTGGGTATCGGTGTAGTGAGCCCGGAGCGCGCAATGGCTTTGGGCTTCACGGGGGCGATGCTTCGTGGCTCGGGTATCGCTTGGGATTTGCGCAAAAAGCAACCGTATGAAGTCTATGACCGCATGGACTTTGATATTCCGGTTGGCGTGAACGGCGATTGCTACGACCGCTACCTTGTTCGTGTGCAGGAAATGCGCGAATCGAACAAGATTATTAAGCAGTGCATTGCATGGTTACGTGCGAACCCTGGCCCGGTGATCACTGAGAACAACAAAGTCGCACCGCCCGCTCGCGAATCCATGAAGTCGAACATGGAGGAGTTGATTCACCACTTCAAACTCTTCACGGAGGGCATGCATGTCCCACCCGGCGAGGCGTATGCGGCGGTTGAACATCCAAAGGGCGAGTTTGGTATTTACATCGTGTCTGATGGCGCGAACAAGCCGTATCGCCTGAAAATTCGCGCGCCAGGTTTCGCACATTTGGCCGCGCTTGATGAAATGTCACGCGGTCACATGATCGCCGACGTGGTCGCGATCATCGGCACGCAAGACATCGTGTTTGGCGAGATAGACAGGTAACCAGTTAAGCCATGAGTCTCTCACCCGAAGCGTTCAAAAAGATTGATCGCGAACTCTCAAAATTTCCGACTGACCAGCGGCAATCCGCCGTCATGGCCGCGCTGACGATTGCGCAAACGGAAAAGGGCTGGTTGTCGAACGACACGATGCAGGAGCTCGCCACCTACATCGGCATGCCGCCGATTGCCGTTTACGAAGTGGCATCGTTCTACACGATGTACAACTTGAAGCCGACTGGCAAATTCAAGTTGACGCTCTGCACGAATCTACCTTGCCAGCTGCAAGGCGCAATGCATTGCGCGGAGCATGCGAAGAAAACTTTGGGCATTGGATTCGGTGACACCACAGCAGACGGTATGTTCACATTGAAAGAGGGTGAGTGTTTTGGCGCTTGTGGCGATGCTCCCGTCTTCACCGTGAACAATCACGACATCCGGGCGAAAATTACACCCGATCAGTTCGACGCGCTGGTCGCTGATTTGAAGAAAGCATAGGCAGTATCAAAATGCATTTCGGACCACACATCAACGCAACCATCTTCGCTGATCTTAAGGTCAACGACGCCAACGATTGGCGCATCGGCCCATATCAAACGCGGGGCGGCTACGAAGCGCTGACCAAAATCCTCAAGGAAAAAATTCCTCAGGATCAGGTCATTGCTGAGGTGAAGAAATCGGCGCTTCGTGGACGCGGTGGCGCAGGTTTCCCGACAGGGCTAAAGTGGAGCTTCATGCCTCGCCAGTTTCCCGGGCAGAAGTATCTCGTCTGCAACTCCGATGAGGGCGAGCCGGGCACATTTAAGGATCGCGACATCCTGCGCTACAACCCGCACATGGTCATCGAAGGCATGGCGATTGCTGCCTACGCGATGGGCATCACAGTGGGTTACAACTATATCCACGGCGAGATTTTCTCCGTGTATGAGTTGTTTGAAGAGGCGCTGGAAGAGGCGCGTGCGGCGGGTTTTCTCGGTGCGAATATTCTCGGTAGCGGTTTCGATTTTCAACTGCACGCGTTTCACGGCTACGGTGCCTACATCTGCGGTGAAGAAACCGCTTTGCTCGAATCGCTCGAAGGCAAAAAAGGCCAACCGCGTTTCAAGCCACCGTTTCCTGCAAGCTTCGGCCTGTATGGCAAACCAACCACGATCAACAACACCGAAACCTTCGCCGCTGTTCCCTGGATTATGCGGAAGGGCGGCGAGGCATTTCTGAATTTAGGACTGCCAAATAACGGCGGTACTAAACTGTTCTCGGTCTCGGGTGATGTGGCGCGTCCGGGTAATTTTGAAGTCCCGCTCGGGACGCCTTTTTCGAAGTTGCTGGAACTGGCCGGTGGCATGCGCGATGGCAAAAAGTGCAAGGCGGTGATTCCCGGTGGTTCATCGATGCCGGTGATCCCCGGTGACATCATGTTGCAGACAAACATGGACTATGACTCCATCGCCAAGGCGGGCTCAATGCTCGGCTCCGGGGCCGTTATCGTGATGGACGAAACACGTTGCATGGTGAAGTCGCTGCTGCGCTTGTCGTACTTTTATTACGAAGAATCCTGTGGCCAATGCACACCGTGTCGTGAAGGCACGGGCTGGCTCTGGCGTATGGTCAATCGCATTGAGCACGGCGAAGGACGTAACGAGGATCTCGACATGCTGAATTCCGTCGCCGACAACATTCAGGGCCGCACGATTTGCGCGCTGGGCGATGCCGCTGCGATGCCTGTGCGTGCGTTCGTGAAGCACTATCGCGATGAGTTCCAGTATCACATCGACAACAAGCGCTGCCTTGTGCCTGCCTACATTTAACCGAACCGCCGAAACCAAGCCAACACACTCATGTTGAACATAGAAATCGACGGCAAAGCAGTACAAGTCGCCCCGGGCAGCACGGTGATGGACGCCGCCAATCAGGTCGGCGCATACGTTCCGCACTTCTGCTATCACAAGAAACTCTCCATTGCGGCGAACTGCCGCATGTGTCTTGTTCAGGTAGAAAAAGCGCCGAAACCGCTGCCCGCTTGCGCAACGCCCGTCACCGAAGGAATGAAGGTCTTCACCGCCTCCGAGCAGGCAAAAAAAGCGCAACAGGGCGTGATGGAGTTTCTGCTGATCAATCATCCGCTGGATTGCCCGATTTGCGATCAGGGTGGCGAATGTCAGTTGCAGGATCTGGCTGTGGGTTACGGCAAATCAGAGTCGCGCTACAAGGAAGAAAAGCGCGTCGTATTCCAGAAAAATCTCGGCCCGCTCGTTAGCGCGCAGGAGATGAGCCGCTGCATTCAATGCACACGTTGCGTTCGCTTTGGCCAGGAAGTCGCGGGCATCATGGAGCTCGGCATGGGCGGCCGTGGTGAGCATTCAGAGATTCTTTCGTTTGTTGGCAATTCGGTGGACTCCGAACTCTCGGGCAACATGATTGACGTGTGCCCGGTTGGCGCGTTGACGTCAAAACCTTTCCGTTACAGCGCTCGCACGTGGGAGCTACAACGTCGCAAGTCGGTGAGCCCACATGACGGACTCAACGCCAATATTCAGGTACAGGTCAAGGGCGATCGCGTGATGCGTGTGTTGCCGCGTGAAAATGAGGCCGTCAACGAGTGCTGGATTTCGGATCGTGACCGCTTCAGCTACGAAGGTCTGCACGCCGAGGATCGCCTGACGTCGCCGATGGTCAAGACCGACGGCGTGTGGCATCAAGCCTCGTGGCAGGACGCACTCACCGCAGCATCGCACTCAATTGCCAGCAGCGTCAAAGCGCATGGTGCATCGAAACTGGCGATCTTGCTTGGCGCACACACGACACTCGAAGAGGCAAGCCTCGCCGCAAAGCTCGCTGCTCAATTGGGTGGCGCGTCTGTGGATCATCGTCTTCATGTGACTGACCCGGCGCTTGACACGGGCGGTGGCGTGCCGTGGATGGGCCTTAAAGTCTCGGACTTGGCATCGGTTGATCGATTCCTCGTGATCGGATCATCGCTCCGTCAGGAACAACCTCTCATCGCGCAGCGCATTCGTCAGCGCGTGAAAAAAGGCGCGGCCTTGTCCATCGTTGCCACGACAGATGACGTCCTGCTCTGCCCTGTGACGGCGAAGAGCATCGTCAAACCCTCACAAGTTTGTGAATCACTGACCGGTATTGCGATTGCGCTTGCGGCCCGGCTGGAAAAGACAATGACGTTGTCAGGCGTTACGCCGTCGGTTGACGCTCAGCAAATTGCTGTGTCGCTTGCTGCTGGCAAAAAAGTAGCGGTATTGATCGGCGACGTTGCCTTGTCGCAGCGTGATGCGAGTCAAGTTGAGGCGCTAGCCAATAGCATCGCCGCGCTGTGTGGCGGCACGTGTGGCCGCCTGATGCTTGCCGGTGGTGGAGTTGCTGGTTATGTGGCTGGGGCTGTTCCAGCTTCTGGTGGCACCCAGCTGTCGGCGACCGCCGCGTTGGCCGGCGACGCGAAGGCGTTTGTGCTGGTTGGATGCGAACCCGAACGCGACAGTGCGTTGGGCGCAACGGCGCTTGCAACGCTCAAAGCGTCGGACAAAGTTGTTTGTCTCACGGCGTTCGCTAGTGAAGCGATGCGCGAGTACGCGGACGTGCTGCTACCCATCGCGCCTTTCACCGAGACTTCGGGCACTTACGTCTCGCTGGACGGCACGGTGCAGTCGTTCACTGCGGTCGTTCGTCCACTGGGTGAGACGCGTCCGGGATGGAAAGTGCTTCGCGTTCTGGGCGATTTGCTGGGTGCCGATTTCAGCGCGTTTAATTCCAGCGAGGACGTGAAGAATGCCGCTTTGGCAGGCGTTGATTTCACATCGCTTGGCGCTAAAGTGGACGACGTCAAAGCGTCGTCAAATTCAGTGACTGGCCTGGAGCGAGTAGCCGACACGCCGATTTATCATGCTGATCCCTTGGTTCGGCGTGGTCATTCATTGTCGATTTCGGCTTATGGCAAACAGCCGCGTATCCGCACTAATTCTGAGACTGCGATTCAACTGGGTCTGGCTCCTGCAGCTTCAGTAACGGCAAAGCAGGGCGGAGGCCAAGCCACCGCAGTGCTCGCCATTGACGAGTCCGTGCCAACAGGTGCTGTGCGGATTGCCTTCGCCACAGAAGTCTCAGCGCGACTGGGTGATGCCACCGCTGTGATCACGCTGGAGGCCGCATGAGCAATCCTGTAGAGCTGCTTCTCGGCACCGAATATCCCGGTGTCAGCTACGCAATCTGGACGCTCCTGAAGGTTGTCGCAATCGTGGTGCCGATCACGCTCTGCGTCGCGTTCCTGACGCTTTGGGAGCGAAAAGTCATCGGCTGGATGCAGGTGCGTATTGGGCCCAATCGCGTGGGCTTCGGCTGGCTGCAGCCGTTCGCCGATGTGCTGAAACTCCTTCTCAAGGAAATAATCGTTCCGACCGGCGCGAACAAGACGCTCTTCTACATCGCGCCACTCCTCTCCATCGGGCCAGCGCTGGCGGCGTGGGCGGTCATTCCTTTTGATCCGACGCTCGTTTTGGCGAATGTGAACGCCGGTTTGCTCTACATCCTCGCGCTGACATCGGTCGGTGTTTACGGCGTGATCCTCGCGGGTTGGGCGTCGAATTCGAAGTACGCTTTCATTGGTTGTATGCGTTCGGCCGCACAAATCGTCTCCTACGAAATTGCGATGGGCTTTGCGCTCGTCGGGGTGTTGATGGCGGCGAACAGTTTAAATCTGAGCGACATCGTGAACGCACAACAGGGCGGCGTGCATCAGTGGTATTTCATTCCACTCTTTCCGTTATTCATCGTGTATTTCATCTCAGGCGTTGCCGAAACCAATCGCCATCCGTTTGACGTGGCTGAAGGCGAATCGGAAATCGTGGCGGGCTTTCACGTCGAGTATTCCGGCGTGACGTTTGCGATCTTCTTCCTGGCGGAATACGCCAACATGATTTTGATCGCGACGCTGGTCGCGGTGTTGTTTCTAGGAGGTTGGATGTCGCCGTTGCCAATCACCAACGAGCTGTTTGTTTTCGGTATGAAACCTTTCGCAGATGGCTTTTTTTGGCTTGCAGCGAAAGTCTTCTTCGTTCTGTTTTTCTTTCTGTGGATTCGCGCCTCGTTCCCGCGCTATCGCTATGACCAGATCATGCGTTTGGGCTGGAAAGTTTTCATCCCCGTCACGCTCGCCTACATAGTGTTCCTCGCGATCATCATGCAGACGCCGTGGGGCGCGGCGTTTCACTAAGGGGTAATGAATATGGTTGCCTCGGTCAAACATTTTTTCTCGACGTTCCTGTTGTGGGAGCTGCTCAAGGGCTTGTCGCTCACGGGGCGCTATCTGTTCGCGCGCAAAATCACCGTGCAATTCCCGGAAGAAAAAACGCCACAAAGCCCACGCTTTCGCGGCTTGCATGCGCTTCGTCGCTACGAAAACGGCGAAGAACGCTGTATCGCCTGCAAGCTGTGTGAAGCCGTTTGCCCGGCAATGGCGATCACCATTGAATCGACCGTGCGAGATGACGGCTCGCGTCGCACGACACGCTACGACGTTGATCTCACCAAGTGCATCTTCTGCGGCTTCTGCGAAGAAAGTTGCCCGGTGGATTCAATCGTCGAGACACGCATTCTTGAATATCACGGCGAGAAACGTGGCGACCTTTACTACACCAAAGAAATGCTGCTCGCGGTCGGTGACCGATATGAAAAACAAATTGCGGCCGACCGAGCTGCCGATGCGAGGTTCCGCTAACGCGGTAACAGCCTATGTCTGATTTGCCTGATCTAGCCACACTCGTCTTTTACGTTTTCTCTGGCGTGCTTTTGCTGTCTGCGAGCCGCGTCATCAGCGTAAAAAATCCTGTGCACGCCGCGCTGTTTTTGGTGCTCGCGTTCTTCTCGGCGTCTGCCTTGTGGATGCTGCTGAAAGCTGAATTCCTCGCCATTGCGTTGGTACTTGTCTATGTCGGGGCCGTGATGGTACTGTTCCTGTTTGTCGTGATGATGCTCGACATCAATTTCGAGGAATTGCGCACACAATTTCGCAGTTATTTGCCCGTCGGCCTGCTGGTCGGTGCTGCAATATTCGTCGAAATGGTGCTCGTGCTCAGTCTCTCGTTCAAGAGGCAGGCCGGCGCAACGGGCGGCACCAACGCGATATTGCTGGACGGAAGTAACACGAAGGCACTCGGCATAGAGCTCTTCACCAAATACATCTACGCGGTAGAGATCGCGGGCGTTTTGCTGCTGGTCGCCATCGTTGCCGCAATTGCACTGACGTTGCGTGATCGTCGCGAAACCCGTTACCAGAATCCGGGTGAGCAGGTGTTGGTCAAACGCAATGATCGGCTTCGCATTCTCAAAATGGTCAGCGAAAAGCCCGTTGCCGCAGAAACGCCGCCCGCAGCTGTCGCGGCAGCAGCCGTCGTGGAGGCCAAGAAATAAATGTTGCCTGTTCCTACGCTTAACAGCTACCTGATCGTTGCGGCATTGCTGTTCACAATCAGCATCATCGGCATCTTCTTGAACCGTCGTAACGTGATCATTTTGCTCATGGCGATTGAGCTGATGCTGCTTGCCGTAAATCTCAATTTCATCGCTTTTTCGAGCTATCTCGGTGATTTGAGCGGTCAAGTGTTTGTGTTCTTCATCCTGACCGTTGCGGCCGCCGAATCAGCCATTGGCCTCGCCATTCTCGTCGTGCTGTTCCGCAACGTGGGCTCAATCGACGTGAACCAAATCGGCAAGCTGAAGGGATAAGCGAGCGACATGAAACTCTCCTATCTCATCGTCCCGTTTGCACCACTGGTTGGCGCGATCCTCGCGGGCCTATTCGGAAAATTGATCGGTCGTAAAGGCGCGCATTGGGTCACCATTCTCGGCGTGCTTGTCTCGTTCATCGCGTCGTGCGTCGTGTTCGCGGACGTGCTCAAGGGCAACACGTTCAACGGCACCCTCTACACATGGATGGTGTCGGGAGGAATTCGGTTTGAAATTGGTTTCCTCATCGACACTTTGACGGTGACGATGATGCTGGTGGTCACGTCCGTCTCGCTCATGGTGCACGTCTACACCATCGGCTACATGATCGATGATCCCGGTTATCAGCGCTTCTTCAGCTACATCTCGTTGTTCACGTTCTCGATGTTGATGCTTGTAATGAGCAACAACTTCCTGCAACTGTTCTTCGGTTGGGAGGCCGTGGGCCTCGTGTCCTACTTGCTGATTGGCTTTTGGTACACCAAGCCAACTGCGATTTTCGCGAACATGAAGGCGTTTCTTGTTAACCGCGTCGGCGATCTGGGATTTTTACTTGGCATCGCGCTCGTTGTTGCGTACACGGGCAGCCTTGACTACGCCACGGTATTCAAGACGGCTCCGTCGCTCGCCAATATCGCTGTGAACATGGGGCCGTTTGGGATTCCTATGTGGGCAACGGCCACCTGCATCCTGTTGTTCATTGGCGCAATGGGAAAGTCCGCACAAGTCCCGCTGCATGTGTGGCTGCCCGATTCGATGGAAGGTCCGACACCGATCTCAGCGCTGATCCATGCGGCAACGATGGTCACAGCCGGCATCTTTATGGTGTCGCGGATGTCACCGCTGTTTGAAATGTCCACGACGGCGCTGTCGTTCGTGCTGATCATTGGTGCGACCACGGCGCTGTTCATGGGGTTCCTTGGCATCATTCAGTACGACATCAAGCGCGTTGTCGCGTATTCAACGCTGTCGCAGCTTGGCTATATGACCGTTGCTTTGGGTGTCTCCGCCTATAGCGCGGCAATGTTCCATCTGGTCACCCACGCATTCTTCAAAGCCTTGCTGTTCTTGGGGGCTGGCTCAGTCATCATCGGCATGCACCACAATCAGGACATCCGCTA
The DNA here is from genome assembly GCA_025352105.1 of Burkholderiales bacterium. Lineage (GTDB taxonomy): Bacteria > Pseudomonadota > Gammaproteobacteria > Burkholderiales > Casimicrobiaceae > Casimicrobium. The sequence goes on from JANXUB010000064.1 coordinate 11,799, forward strand.
CATGGGCGGCGTGCGCAAGTACATGAAGATTACCTGGATCACGTCGTTGATCGGGTCGCTGGCGCTGATTGGCTTCCCGCTGCTATCGGGTTTCTATTCGAAAGACACCATCATCGAGGCCGTTCACGAGAGCAAGATTTTCGGTCACAGTTACGCGAATTTCGCGGTGCTGGCTGGTGTGTTCATCACCGCGTTCTATTCGTTCCGCATGTACTTCCTCGTGTTCCACGGCAAAGAGCGCTACGACGAGGCTCCGCATGATGAGCACGCGCACGACGATCATCACCATGATCAAGGTCATGACTCCAAGCCGCATGAGTCACCATGGGTTGTCACAGTGCCGCTCGTCTTGCTGGCGATTCCATCTGCCATCCTCGGTTACTTCGGCATTGGTCAGATCGTTCATGGCGACTGGTTCAAGGGCGTGATCACGGTGGCCGAGCAACACGACACGTTGAAGCCGCTCAGCGAAGAGTTCCACGGCGCATTGTCGATGGCGATTCACGGCCTGACCAGCCTGCCGTTTGTGCTCGCAATGCTGGGTGTCGCACTTGCGTTTTATCTGTATGTGATGAACCCGGCGTTGCCAGCGAAGCTACGAAAGCAATTCAGTTTCATCGTCAAAATCCTCGAAGAAAAATATTACTTCGACAGATTCAACGATTTTTTCTTTGCAGGCGGCGCGCGTAAGCTGGGCGAGCTGTTTTTCAAAGCCGGTGATCGCGCGATCATCGACGGAGCGATGGTCAATGGCTCAGCCAAAGGCGTCGGTGCACTCTCCGGTGTGATGCGTCATTTGCAAACGGGCTACATCTATCACTACGCCTTTGTGATGGTGGCGGGTGTGCTCGCCTTCCTCACCTGGCTGCTGCTGCGCTAGAGCTAATACAACAACTATGCTGCTCTCACTCTCCATCTGGATTCCGATTCTCGGCGGCCTCGCCGTGATGACGACCGCGCGCGACAAAAGCGCCAACCTCACTCGCTGGGCCGCGCTCATCACTGCCGTCGCTGGTTTCCTCGTCACCATCCCGCTCTACACCGGTTTCGACCCCTCAACAGCCGCGCTTCAATTTGTCGAAAACGTCCTGTGGATTGATCGTTACAAGATTGGTTATTACTTAGGCGTTGACGGCCTCTCGATGTGGTTTGTAATGCTCAACAGCTTTACGACGATCCTCGTTGTGATCGCCGGTTGGGTGGTGATTGAGAAACAGCCCGCGCAATACTTCGCAGCGTTCCTCATCATGTCGGGTCTGATTAACGGCGCATTCGCCGCGGCTGATGCAATGCTGTTTTACGTCTTCTTCGAGGCAATGCTGATCCCGATGTATCTGATCATCGGCATCTGGGGCGGGCCGAATCGGCTGTATGCAGCGATCAAGTTCTTCCTCTACACGCTGCTCGGATCGCTCTTGATGCTGGTTGCGTTTTTGTACCTGTACAACGTCACCGGCGGCAGCTTCATGATTGCTGATTTTCAAAAAGTGCCGCTCGGCAAAACGCCGCAGATTTTGATTTTTGTCGCCCTCTTCCTCGCGTTCGCGGTGAAAGTTCCAATGTGGCCCGTGCACACCTGGTTGCCCGACGCACACGTTGAAGCGCCCACCGGCGGCTCGGTTATTTTGGCGGCGATTACGCTGAAGCTCGGTGCATACGGCTTCCTGCGTTTCATCCTGCCTATCGTGCCGGATGCCTCGCACATGATGGCGCCGTTTGTCGTCGTCATCTCGCTGATTGCCATCGTGTACATCGGCTTTATCGCGCTGATCCAGACGGACATGAAAAAGCTCGTCGCCTATTCATCCATCTCGCACATGGGCTTTGTCACGCTCGGCTTCTTTCTTTTCGTCGGCGGGCAGGGCAGTGCCTTGGGCATTGAAGGCGGCCTCATGCAAATGATTTCGCACGGCTTCGTTTCCGCAGCAATGTTTCTGTGCATCGGTGTAATGTATGACCGAATGCACAGCCGCAACATTGCGGATTACGGTGGCGTGGTGAACGTCATGCCCAAGTTCGCGGCCTTCATGATGCTGTTTGGCATGGCCAATGCCGGTCTGCCCGGCACATCGGGCTTCATCGGTGAATTCACGGTCACATTGGCTGCGGTAAAGCAGGGCATGTTCTGGACGGGCGCCTGTGCCGCGCTCGCGTTGATCCTTGGCGCGGCCTACACCTTGTGGATGTACAAGCGCGTGATTTTTGGTGAAATCGGCAATGATCACGTTCGCGAAATGAAAGACGTCACGCCGCGTGAATTCTGGATGTTGATGCTCGTCGCTGCCTGCGTTTTGGGCATGGGCCTGTATCCCGCGCCTTTCACCGAAGTGATGCACAAGAGCGTCGAAGCGCTCATCACGCATGTGTCGCACAGCAAACTGTAGGCATGTGAGAACAAGACTATGAAAGACATCCTGCTCGTTCTCCCGGAAATCGTTCTGCTTTGTTTAGCGGGCATCATCCTCATCGCTGATCTGTTTGTGAGTCGCGGACAAAAGTGGTTCACCTACGCCTGCGGAATTGGCGCGCTGCTTTGGACAGCGCTCTACGTGTTCGTGCCGTTCACACCAATCGCCAGCGTGGCTAGTGAATCCGCTTTTTCGGGTCTGTTCGTCGCCGACGGCGTCGCCACCGTGCTGAAGCTTGCGATGCTGCTCTCGGCTGCCGTTGCGCTCGCCTACTCGTGGAGCTATCTCAAAAAGCATGACCTCGACAACGGCGAATACGTCGCGCTGGTGCTCTTTGGCACGCTCGGCATGATGGTGATTGCCAGCGCCGCGAGCATGCTCACCGCCTATCTCGGCCTCGAACTCTTGAGCCTATCCATGTACGCGTTGGTTGCCTTGAAGCGCGATGACCGCATCGCGACGGAGGCGGCGATGAAGTATTTCGTACTCGGCGCACTGGCGTCGGGTTTGCTGTTGTTCGGCATGTCGATCCTTTACGGCGCGACGGGAAGCATCAGTTTGAATGGCATTTCTCTGGCTCTGGCCAAAGCTAACAAAACGGCCGTCGCACTGAGCCTGATCTTCATCGCGGCAGGTGTCGCGTTCAAGCTAGGCGTTGTGCCATTCCACATGTGGGTGCCCGACGTTTACAACGGCGCACCGACTGCGGTAACGCTGTTCCTCGGAACCGCCGCCAAGCTCGCCGCATTCGCGCTGGCGTATCGCCTGTTCGGGGCCGCGCTTACCCCCGCGTCCGCCGACTGGTCGATTATCTTCGCCGTCATCGCGACGCTCTCCGTCGTACTAGGCAACCTGATCGCGATTGCGCAAACCAACATCAAACGCATGCTGGCCTACTCGGCGATTGCCAACATGGGCTTTCTGCTGCTCGGCTTTGTCGGCGGCGGCAAAGACGGCTACGCAGCCGCGATGTTCTATGCGATTGCCTACACGATCACAGGCCTCGTATCGTTTGGCATCCTTGTGCTGCTGTCGGGGCGTGGCGTTGAGTTCGACGACATCGATGACCTGAAAGGCCTCAACAGCCGTTCGCCTTGGTACGCATTCCTGATGCTGCTCGCGATGTTCTCGCTTGCTGGCATCCCGCCGACGATTGGCTTCTGGGCCAAATTGTCGGTGATCGAATCCATCGTAAACGCAGGCTACACCTGGATCGCCGTCATCGCCGTGCTGGCCTCGCTGGTCGGCGCGTTCTATTACTTGCGTGTCGTTCGCGTTATGTACTTCGCAGACGCGACAGCATCGCCCCTCGCGATGCCAAGCCGCGCCGAAACCGTGTTGATTTCGGCGAACGCGCTGGCGATCCTCTTGCTCGGCGCACTGCCCAGCGCAATCATCGCCCTTTGCGCCAAGGCGCTTCAAGCGAGCTAAACGCGCCCCGTTGAGCCGCTGAATCAATGGGTACAGCTTTATGCTGAATGCCCCATTTCGCTGGGGCTAGCGATAATTTATGCAAATAGTCGACTTCAGTCGATTCAAGCAGTAACCCCTTGTGCAACAAGCTTTTCAATGAAAAGCCGTAAGCTGCGCTCGCTCGCCGAATCTAGGGAGACGCTGATTTAATCGCCACCCCGGTGAAGACCGGGGCCCACGCCCGACGCAAGCCGTTGATTTTGCTGAAAGCCTACCCCGTATATGGACTCCTCCCGGTTTGCAAGCTACTGTCGTTTTTTGGCGTTGGGTACGAGTGCACACGTATATCCGGCCTGTTTGATGCGTGAAGTGATTCACGCTGGCCATCATGGGCTATTCGCGCATCTTCTCCTGATCG